>CAYPDN010000362.1:0-4023 GCA_964409445.1 uncultured Granulosicoccaceae bacterium | reverse complement strand
TGCGTTTCTTTCTATTAAAGTCACTTCGACACCCCGCTGAGCCAGCTCGAAGGCCGCGGCAAGTCCGGCAGGGCCGGCTCCTAAAACTGTTATTTTTGCCATCAGGGATTTGTCCTGTTTACACGCTATTGTGGTCTAAATATTTGTAATCCTTTCGGGCTCGAGAGTACGGCGACGGTACCCGCGATAATTCCTGAAAGAATTAGAATTGCCTGCCATGCAAGTGACTGCGCAAATGCCACACCGTTGATCACTCCATAGGTACTTAAAAGGGCTACCAGCGCGGCATCACGAACGCCGATACCACCGAGACTTATGGGCGCAAGCGCGATTAGTTTTGCCAGCGGCCAGCAAAAAAACCACACTTGCCAATCTACATTGATCCCCAGTGCTCGACCAATTCTTATGTTAAGTAAAATGAATAAGGTTTGGACAATAAGAGATATTGCAAGGCTTACCAGAATTGTTTGTGGTTGTCGCAATATAGTCTGGATTGAATTCGTTAGCTTTTCCAAAACAGCTTTAAGCAAATGGTGGTTTCGGTATCTGATAATGATAATAGTCAGCAAACACAGAATGCCAATTATTGGGCCAAATATCATCAGACTATTATATGGCAGCTGCAAGGCCGGATAGTTAATCACGAATGTTGCTGCGATTGTCATCAGTAACACCAATGCGATGGTGTCGATAAGTCGATCTACAATACTTCCGGCAATTATAATTTCCTTTTGTCGTGACTTGTTGGAGATCATCGCTGCTCTGACGATATCTCCACCGACAATGGATGGCAGGCAGATATTTGCGAATAAGCCGGACAAATGCGCTCGAACAGATTCTACAACACCAATCTCTAAGTTATATTTTTGTAGTGTGTAGCGCCATTTCATCGCAGCTACTGCATGACCGATCAAAAATACCAATATTGTCTGAAGCCACAGAGTGGCAGATAGGCTTTTAAATGATTTTAGAACTGTATCCAGTGGCAACCACCAGGCGAGGGCCACTAGGATTCCGAGACTTACAAGTACCCGAAAGCCAAATACAATATGTTTTTTACGGTGTTCCACTGTTAAATTAGCGTTACGGGAATTAAAGAGAGTCTGATCGAAGTGCTATTTTTGAAATTTGATCGGAAAGTAATCCGATTGCCCATACGACCATTGCCCCTACAAAACCCAGAAGAGCAGTCTCTGAAAAGTTTCCAATGTAAACATCGTAAATGAACTTGATCATACCTCCGGTGAAGAATATCGCACCAATTGGCAGGAATACTTTCAGTGGATTAAAGTAAACGATGGTTCTGATAATTAGCAAAAGAAATTCAAATGCGTGTGACGGCCTGATCTTAGATGTTCCAACGCGTGCGTAGTAGTTGATAGGTACGTATCTTACGAGTGAGCCACTGCATAGGGATGCCAGTGTGATAGTTGTAGTGAATGAAAATCCCTGAGGCAGAAGATGAACGAAACGTTTAACCAGAGACTTTCTTATCACTCGCAGGCCTGAGTTAAGATCGGGAATGGGTCTTCCGGCCAGATAACTAGCCAGTTTTTTTAGTACCCATTTAGCTGGAGCACGTACTTTCGGTGCTTGAACATGATCGCCTGTGCGTGCTCCGACTACCATGTCATAGTCACCAAGAGCATCAACCAGGGCAGGGATCATATCTGCGGGGTACGTACCGTCAGCATCAATGATTACGATTGTTTCATAAGAAGACCTTCTTATTCCTGTTTTCAGAGCGGCCCCGTATCCCATGTTTTCTTCTAATTGTATGACTCGAGCATCTTCTTTTTTTGCACGCTCTGCTGTTTTGTCAGATGAGCCGTCATCAACTACGATGATTTCGTACTGCATCGACGTTTCTCTCATTACAGAGTTAATGGTTTGGATGCTCTCGGAAATCGCATTTTCCTCGTTATAAGCAGGTATCACTATGCTAATTTCGTTATTTTCCATAAGTGGGCGCTTTTATTAATATTAAGTTGAATTTTTGTTTTTCATTACGATGATATCGCCATCACCCAGAGTACCGCGAAATCTAGCGGCAATTTGATAGTTGCTTTGTAACTCTGAGTAGATTTCGGGTCTCGCTTTCCTGATGAATGCAGGAAGGGTGTAGACAATCCAGGTATTGGCTTTCTGTGAAGCATGCTGTCTTAGCTCGCCAGCTGAATTCGCAACAACCCAGTCTAAAGAGTAGTACTTATCATAGATTTTACCTGCCATATGGAGCGCTATGACAGTGTCATTTGGGGATATGTTTGAATCTATGAATTCCAGGGCAGAGTAAAAATCCTGTTTAGGATGCTTATAAATTCCGGGTGTTGTGGATAGGAAAAACAGGGCGAGTACAATCTGCGGCAGAAAGCGCAACTTTTTTCCGACTTTGCTGAGTTTGCCGATATAATCGGAAAACAAACAGGCAATGAAGGCAATGTACAACACGGCAAATCCTGCCATATTAAAGAGCAGGCGAGGCCAGAGGTTACGCCCCATCAGTACCATGGTGACGACTAATATGACAGCTGGTACCGTCGTCAGAAAAAAGTACAGCCTGTTCTTCTGGAAGCAAGCGACTAAAGCAAAGATTCCAGTGAGGCCTGCCAAAACAACCAGAAACCATCCTGCCTGTAGTGGATATCCAAGAGAACGGATCAGTTCAGACAAGGCCCAGATTGGCTGTTTCCAGTGTAAATTTGGTGTTCCCGATGCAGCATCAGCTGACAGAAAGAACTCGATCATTTGTGGAATCATAATCGCGAATATATGAAGGGTAATCCATGCTGCCAGAGCAAAGGAACTGATTGGCTTGATATAGTCTCTGAAGGATGATTGATTGAGGATCATGTATATCATCAACACAATAAAATGTGCGATACCGACAAACACACCGGTCAGATGTCCCGCGACACTTATGGACAGTGCAATTGAGTAGAACACCCAATATTTCCATTGATTACTTCTGAGCGCTCTTATCAATAGATCGACAGAAAGAATTGTACCCAGCAATAAAATGGTATATCCACGAGCATTCTGTGAATACCAAATGTGGTGGTAGGAAACAGCTAAAAGAAAACTCGACAGTAAGGCAACGGAGTCATTGAAGACTAGTCTGCCGAGTCGAAAAGTAGCCCAGATGCTAAGCAGGCCAAAAATTGTAGCCGGCAGTCGAACTGACCACTGCGACTCTCCAAACACTAATGCTGAAATTTTAGCTAAAACTGAAAATAGCCAATGTTGATTGTCATCGGTGAAGTTACTTGCAATATAAGTAAATTCCGGACGTATGTAATTAATGACTGTCAGGTATTCATCTATCCAAAGACCTTTGTTCAGATGCACAGCGCGTAGAACTAATCCAAGCAATAACGTCAACGTAAACACAATCAGTGTGGAATTACTGTTTGGAGTTTGTTCGATTGCGGTAGTTGAACTTAGATCTGGTTTCGTCTTAAGCCAGGTAATAGTCACCAAAGCCAGCAATAGCATATCCATGACCAACATGGACTTCAGGTAAAAGACTCCCTCGGCAATCAATCTGGTGTAGTTTGCAGCACTGCTGGTGGTTGCCAGTGAGCTAACATCTATATTTGAGAGTTTATAAAAAGCGGTCCCGAGAACAGCCGAGACAGCTAGTATAGTTAGTGCGAGTACGTCGTTACGCATTTGAGAAACTCTTGATTTTAATGAGTTTCGGTATATCGGTGTATAGCTTTCGATCGAAAATTACCGCAGATAGGACAAACCCTGTAATCAATAAAAATATTGATTTTGTAGAAGATAATTCCAGAAAATATGAAACTATAAGCCAAATCATCGATATCGCCAGTGGCATGATGACAGGCCTTATAGGGATACCAACAACATGCCTGGCTGCCATAACATGTTCAAGTAGCCAGACAATAAGAAACGCGGTAATCATAGCCACGGCTGCGCCGGGAGCTTTAAAGTACGGCGCAAGTATGAGAGTTAAAAATAAACATGCAACGCAGCCTGTGCTTCTGGCAATCATCGAAA
>CAYPDN010000361.1:1346-4057 GCA_964409445.1 uncultured Granulosicoccaceae bacterium | reverse complement strand
ACTAAACCCTAATTACAGCAAACAGAAAAATCAACTAATCACCCATCTGTGCAATCTGACGGATAGAGAGCTTCAGGAACTGGGAATCCATCGTCAGGCTATACCAAGGTTTATTGACGATTTGGTTTCACCGGTGCCGGCCTCGATAAAAGAAAAACCTCTGCGTAAAAAGGTGCATACCATCAACCCTCGTCGCCATAAACGCCGCATAGAAATGCAACCAAAAGACTAACGGGATCTGCAAACCAAAGAACCAGGTTAAAGCGCATTTTTATGACCTGCGTTTTACCAACCAATCAATATCCGCTGCCGGTTGATCCGCCGCCAGACAGCCCGAGTAAATCTCGAGTTCGCCTGACACTGTCACCGGCAGCCAGCGCAAGGAATCTGGCATCGCTGTTAAGCGTGCAAAGATTAAAACCCCAGCCAAATGCTTTGGCAGCATAGTCGGCACTACCGCAGTGCAGACAGGAGAAAATATTTGCGGTCTTACAAGCCGCCAGTATTTTTTTTATCGCAGCCACAATTTCTTCATCTTCGTAGTCAGCGCCCGGTGCCAACCTGCCGTTAGTAATACCAAGTGTTAGATCAGCGGGCCCTATATAGATACCATCAAGACCAGGTGTACTGACAATGTCATCGAGATTTTCCATCGCCTCAGCTGTTTCTATCATCGCCAGGCACAAAACCTGTTCATTGGCACTGGACGCATAATCGCTGCCCGCAGATACTCCGATGCGCGTAGGTCCGAAGCTTCGAGTACCCAGAGGTGGATACCTCATATAAGAGACCAGCTCTTCCGCCTGCTGTCGGTTATTCACCATCGGGCAGATAATGCCTTCAGCACCGGCATCCATCGCCCGCATAATTGCACCGGGTTCAAGCCATGGAACACGAACCAGCGCGGTAACGTCATAGGCGAGCGTCGACTGCAGAATAGAGAGTATGTCGTTATAATCCATTACACCGTGCTGACCGTCGAGCACGATACTGTCAAAGCCCTGTGCAGCTATTACCTCTGATGTAAAAGCGTTACCGATTGTCAGCCATGCATTAAGTGCCGGCTCACCCGCTGCCCATTTTTGTTTTAATTTATTCGGCTTCAATTTGATTTCCTCTCAGCGACAGGGTCACGGTTAGACTTAACCGCTTATTATCCATCACACCATAAGCCTACGATAAAAGAATTCAATTGGCGAGTCCTCTGAGTGGCGGTAAGACTGGCCGTGAAGAGTCGCGTAAGGACTGGCCGCAAAGAGCGGCTAAAACCCCAACAGCCAATGGACAATCCACCCTGTACTTTAATTCTGCCTCAGTCGACCACTAACAACTCTCAGGAAATATCATCAATAAAATCGAGAGTAGGCGTTGTGTCCGCTATTGTTCGATTACTATCTAAATCGGCTGCGCGCCCTATTACACCTTTGCCAAATTTTTTAATACAGTCATCGATGACGTGCTCCAGCGCTTCAGGCTTTGCATTGTTGGCAAACAAATCCATCTGCTGCGGATCATCAGCACGCTTCAGATCATAAGCTGCCAACCCAACCAGCCGATAAGGACCATCGTCTTCAAACTGCGTTAGTAAATCAGATGCTACTTTGTATAAGTGATCTGCACAATCACTGGGCTCCGTCAGCTGACTCTGCCGGCTGTGCAGTTTGAACTTGTTGGTTTTGAGCTTCACCCGCACACCACCACAACGAAAACCCTTATCGCGTAACCTGCGACCTACTCTGTCTGCAGAACGCTTCAGATATTGCTCAATCTCTGCCCGACTCGATACATCATGCAACAGAGTTCTGTCCGAACCCATACTGCGCGCTTTCCTTCTGGTGGCAACCCGACGCGGGTCTTCCCCGTTGGCCAGCGCCTGAAAGTGAACTGCACCATTGCCAAAATTTTGTTTTAAAAACGTTGGATCCGCCAGCCGTACATCGCCGATAGTCAATAACCCAAGCTTATGAAAGCGCGGCACTGTTTTTGGACCGGCACCCCACAAGCGCGAAACCGGTAACGGACTTAACCACTCTACAGTTTCATCGGGTGAAACCACCGTAATGCCGTTAGGCTTGTTAAAGTCACTGGCAACCTTGGCAACGTATTTGGTCGCTGCAACTCCAACCGACGCCGTCAGACCACCGGTAACATCTGATACCGCATCACGAATCTGTCTGGCAATTTGTGCAGGTGTGCCAAAGATACCTTCGGCACCAGTCATGTCGATAAACGCTTCGTCGAGGGAAATAGCTTCAACAGATGGTGAAAAATCTGCAAACGCCGACATAATCGCTTTCGACTGCTCCTGATATCGGTCAAACCTCGGTGGTACCACCAATGCACCCGGGCAACGACGCATTGCCTCAGCCATTGGCATTGCACTTTTAACCCCGTACTTACGCGCCTCATAGCTGGCTGTGAGCACTACACCACGCAAACTGTTCGGCCCAACAATGAGTTCACGGCCGACAAGTGCCGGATCATCCAGCTGCTCGACAGACGCGTAAAACGCATCCATATCGGCGTGGGCAATTACTCTGGGCCAGGGAGTTGTCATAGACATAGTTTACTGTATATATCATCAGCAATGAACCACTGATGCTACATTGCCTGCCTATGCCATGTGTTGAACAATTGATGCCGCAGATTCGGCACTAAGCACAGATAACCAAACGACAATCGGTGTTACAGTGCGCCGTCACAATTGACTG
>CAYPDN010000361.1:0-1246 GCA_964409445.1 uncultured Granulosicoccaceae bacterium | reverse complement strand
CAGAGCTAATTCCTCACAACCCGGTAACGACACACCATGACGGGATTGCTGTGGGGATTGCTTGGTGCCGTACTGATTGGTGGTTCCGACTGCACAGCGCGTGTTACAAGCCAACGGGTATCCCTACTGCCACTGATCTTTTGTGTAATGGCAATCTCGACTGTCGCGCTAACCGCCCTGCTGCTTGCCACAGACAGTATGCCGGAATGGCATTTGCGCGCATGGACGGTGTCCGTGATGAGCGGTGCACTCAATATTGCCGCACTATTATTTTTATACAAAGCCCTGGCATATGGCCCGGTATCGGTAGCCTCACCAGCTGCTTCAAGCTTTGCAGTATTTTTAGTCCTGCTTAATGCACTTGCCGGAGAGCCATGGACTTATTATCAGGCACTGGCCGTGATAATAGTCTTTCTTGGCGTGGTGATGTTATCTGTAAAAACAGACGACAATCCAGCAAAAACAGACTCCACCCACCAATACTCAAAGAAATGGTTAAGAAGAACCAGCCTGCTGGCAACCGGAGCCGCGCTGACCATTTCGTTCAGAATGTTCTTTGCACAAGAGGCAACTGCGGAGCTTGGTGCTGTATCTGCACTTTACCTGAACAGACTGTTCGCTTTAATCACGTGTACTCTTGCCCTGTTGATTACACCCATTGTTCTACGCACCCGCAACAATCCGGATTCAGTCCAGCCGATTGCAACTAACAAGTGGCCTGCAGGCACAATAATTTGGTTCGTGTTATTACAAGGTGTACTTGAGATGGGAGCGTTTGCGGCTTTTCTATATGGCTCTGAGGGTGATGGGCGAGTTGCTGCGACTATTGGCTTTTCTACTTTTGCGGCGGCTACGACTCTTATTGCATGGATTGCTTTGAAAGAGCCTATTGGATGGTGGCGGGGGGTTTGGATTGTTTTTATTAGTATTGGGGTTATGATTGCTAGCGTTGGCTAACGCTTGAAGCTTTTTTCTTTGCGTCTTGGCTTGTCGCCTGTGCTTGTTTTTATCGTTCTGGCTTTTTATCGTTCTGGCTTTTTTTTATCGTTCTGGCTTGCCATCCATGGCGTTTTTCGATGCCAGTCCCTGGCACTACGAGTCACTTTTTGAAACGGCGCAAAAACTAACGAAAAACGCCGTTCGCACACTAAATCTGCCCTGCGGGTTGGCTGCGCCAATTTAAAAAATCAACTCATCAACAGGCACGCGCAAACCGCACATCCCTGTGCTGCGCGCTCTCGCGCCA
>CAYPDN010000360.1:0-4065 GCA_964409445.1 uncultured Granulosicoccaceae bacterium | reverse complement strand
TTGATAAGGTGTTGCTTGCGATCGGCAGATCACCGAACGGCAAAATGGTCAGCGCCGAGAACGCCGGTGTCGAAGTCGATGAGCGTGGTTTTATTAAAGTTGATAAGCAACAGCGCACCAACGTCGCCAACATATTTGCTATCGGAGACCTAACCGGTCAACCCATGCTGGCCCACAAAGCGACCCATGAAGGCAAAGTGGCAGCGGAAGTCATCTCCGGCAAGAAATCTTTCTTCGATGCTAAAACAATACCGTCAGTCGCTTATACCGACCCTGAAATTGCATGGATGGGTCTGACCGAAATAGAAGCCAAAGAAAAGGGAATAGCCTACGAGAAAGGCGCATTCCCGTGGGCTGCCAGCGGACGCGCACTGAGCATTGCAAGAACAGAGGGTACTACCAAAGTTCTACTCGACCCGACCACTAAGCGAATACTGGGTGCAGGTATGGTCGGTACTAATGCGGGAGAGCTACTGGCCGAAGCGGTACTGGCGCTGGAGATGGGTGCAGATATTGAAGATATTGCATTGACTGTGCACCCTCACCCAACCCTATCCGAAACACTGAACTTCGCCTGCGAAGTCGCAGAAGGCACTTGCACCGACATCTATGCACCAAAGCCCAAATAGTGACTGCAACAATGTCCTGATATAAATGTCCACTGCTCTCTTGCTGTAAACTCAAACCATTGAAGTAAAATTCTTACAGAGCATCAGAGCATTCCATGGCCGACGAACTTCGCGACGCAGCACTCGACTACCACCGCTACCCGAAGCCCGGCAAGCTCGAAATAAGTGCAACTAAAAACATGCTCAACCAGCGCGACCTGGCGCTGGCCTATTCTCCCGGTGTCGCTGTCGCCTGCGAAGCAATTGCTGAAGACAAAAATGAAGCCGCCAATCTGACGGCACGAGGCAATCTGGTCGGTGTGATCACAAACGGTACAGCAGTACTTGGACTCGGCGCCATCGGGCCACTGGCATCAAAGCCTGTAATGGAAGGTAAGGCGGTACTGTTTAAAAAGTTTGCTGACATCGATGTGTTCGACCTTGAACTCGACACAACCGATGCAGATCGTTTTGTAGACGCAGTCTCTTTGATGGAACCATGCTTCGGAGGCATTAATCTTGAAGATATCAAGGCACCGGAGTGCTTTGAAATAGAGAAGCAACTTCGCGAACGCATGAATATACCTGTGTTTCATGATGATCAGCACGGCACCGCGATTGTTGTAGCCGCAGGGATTACCAACGGCTTGAAGATCGCCAAAAAAGACATTGCCAAAGTTAAGCTTGTTTGCTCAGGTGCGGGTGCTGCGGCCCTTGCCTGCCTTGATTTGTTAGTAGCACTTGGTGCAAAGAAAGAAAACATCACAATCATCGATATCGTCGGTGTGGTCTACAAAGGCCGCACTGAACAGATGGATGAATACAAAAATCGATATGCAAAGGATACAGACAGTCGCACCCTTGATGATGTCATAGACAACGCAGACATATTTTTAGGATTGTCTGCACCCGGTGTACTCAAAGCTGAAAGCGTTAAGCGCATGGCACCGACGCCAATTATCTTTGCACTGGCCAATCCGGTACCGGAGATAATGCCTGAAGAAGTTAAATCTGTGCGCGATGACGCAATCATTGCAACAGGCAGATCAGACTATTCGAATCAGGTAAATAACGTGTTGTGCTTTCCGTTTTTATTTCGCGGGGCGCTTGATGTAGGTGCTACGCAAATCAATCAGGAAATGAAAATCGCAACCGTTGAGGCGCTGGCAGAAATCGCTACTCGCGAAGTCTCAGATGTTGTCGCTTCAGCTTACGGCGACAACTCTTTCGGCTTTGGCCCAGAGTATCTGATACCGAAGCCGTTTGACCCACGTCTGATGACAACCATTCCCGTGCGGGTTGCAAAAGCAGCAATGAAAAGCGGGGTTGCCACCCGACCGATAGAAAACTTTAGTGAATATAAAAACCAACTCAGCGAGTTTGTTTTTAAATCTGGCCTGGTAATGAAGCCGGTTTTCTCTAAAGCGATGTCGGATTCACAACGGGTAGTGTTTGCCGAGGGTGAATCTCAACGGGTTATCAATGCAGTACAGGTAATAGTTGACGATGGTATCTGTAACCCGATACTGCTTGGCAGACAATCTGTTATTGAGCAGAACATAGAAAAATACCGGCTTCGCCTGCAACCAGGTGTCGACTTTACCGTTATTGATCCGAATCATAACCCCGATGAAGAACTGTATACCAAAACTTATCTTGAACTAATGGGTCGAAGCGGTGTAACACCTGCCTATGCAAAAGCCGTAGTACGAACGCGCGCTACAGCACTGGCCGCACTGATGGTAAACATGGGCAACGCTGATGCAATGATCTGTGGTACTCAGGGTGCATACATTCGTCATCTAAACTATCTCAGAGGCATTGTTGGACTGAAAGAAGGTGTCAGTGACTGCTCTGCGGTGATTCTGCTTATTCTGCAAAACGGTACGTTCTTTTTAACCGATACCCACGTCACAGTCGATCCAACTGCAGAGCAAATTGCAGAGACTGCAATGCTTGCATCCAATTCTGTAATTCAGTTTGGTATGGAACCCAAGGTTGCGCTGATATCGCACTCCAATTTTGGCAGTCGCAACAACGCAAGCAGCCGCAAAATGCGTCGCGCACGCGAGCTTATAATCGAGCGATACCCATCGTTGCCTGTAGAAGGTGAAATGCATGCAGATGCCGCGGTCTCGGAAGCCATTCGCGATCGCATTTTTACCGACTCAGCGTACCGCGGTGCTGCCAACCTGATGGTTCTGCCAGACCTCGATGCTGCCAACATCGCCTACAACATGGTTAAAGTATTCGGCGACGGGCTGCCTGTCGGTCCAATATTGGCGGGGATGAAACAGCCCGCTCATGTGCTTACTGAGGCAGTAACTGTACGCGGAATCGTGAATATGTGCGCCGTGGCAGCAGTCGAAGCTATCGATCTGAAAAAAGCCGCCGAAAACAACACGTAGCCATCACAAAAGGCGGTTTCCCGCGAAATCTGCGATACAGACTGCAAAGCTTTGAATTCTGAGTCGTTATTCAGATACTCGTGGTCGCGCGTCAGTCATGGACAAAGCGCGACTAGCTCTACTCTTGCGAGGCTGGAAGAGTTTCTTAAACCCCTTTGGCGGGCCTATACCTTTTGGAAGGCCATACCCGTTCAGAAGCCTATACTAAGAGCAACTTTAAAACGTAAAGCTGCCACATTCAGAGAATTGACCGATGTCAGAAGAAGAATACGACGACGAAGAAGAGATTATTCTCTCGGAGCTCAACGACGACGAATTGGTCGAGCAGATGCACGACGACCTGTACAACGGTTTACGTGAGGAAATCGTCGAAGGCACCAACATTTTGCTCGAGCGCAAGTGGGCGCCGGATAAAGTTCTGAACGATGCACTTGTTGAAGGAATGCGTATTGTCGGCATCGACTTCCGCGACGGCATTCTGTTTGTACCGGAAGTACTGATGGCGGCGAACGCCATGAAAGGCGGTATGGAAATTCTCCGACCGCTGCTAGCTGAAACCGGTGCCGAGACAATTGGCAAGATGGTCATTGGCACCGTTAAGGGCGACATCCACGACATTGGTAAAAACCTGGTATCCATGATGATGGAAGGCGCAGGCTTTGAAGTCATTGACCTCGGTATCAATAACCCGGTGGAAGACTATCTGGCAGCACTTGAAGAACACAAGCCTGACATCCTCGGTATGTCTGCACTGCTAACTACCACAATGCCTTATATGAAAGTGGTTATAGACACACTTCAGGAACAGGGCATTCGCGACAAATACATCGTACTGGTCGGTGGTGCACCACTGAACGATGAGTTCGGTGAAGCGATTGGTGCCGACGCGTATTGTCGTGATGCAGCGGTAGCGGTTGAAACAGCATCAGCGTTAGTTTCAGAACGTCGCGCTGCGGCAAGTTAAGCAAAGCCCTAAAGACAATGCCGCCACAGTCCGCTCTGGTTATCGCCTGTGGGGCTCTGGCAAAAGAAATAACGACCCTGATTGA
>CAYPDN010000359.1:0-4070 GCA_964409445.1 uncultured Granulosicoccaceae bacterium | reverse complement strand
TTTTCTATGCGTTGCTTGTTGATTTCATCGGTTGATGGCATCTCCATCTGATCAATCGATTTACCAGTTGCGCGTTCAATGGTTTGCTTCATGCGCTTTTCACGCGGTGCTACAAACAGGATAGCCTCACCGCTGCGACCGGCACGGCCGGTACGACCGATTCGGTGAATATAGGCTTCTGTATCAGATGGAATGTCGTAGTTTAAAACGTGACTTACCCGTGCGACGTCAAGGCCGCGGGCGGCAACATCTGTTGCGACGATGATATCGAGCTTGCCTTTTTTAAGTTGCTCAACTGTGCGCTCGCGTTGTTTCTGTTGAATGTCGCCGTTCAATGGCGCGGAAGCGTAGCCACGTGCTTCCAGTTTTTCTGAAATTTCTACTGTGCTGGTTTTGGTGCGCACAAAGATTAGCATGGCGTCTATTTCTTCTGCTTCCAGAATGCGAGTGAGAGCGTCGAGCTTGTTGCGCCCGGTGACCGGCCAGAAGCGTTGCCTAATGGTGTCAGCGGCTCTGGTTTTAACTTCAATCTTGACGATCTGTGGATCTTTCAGGTAGCGCTCCGCGATACGCGCTATCTGCCTTGGCATGGTTGCAGAGAACAGTGCCATCTGGCGTTTCTCTGGCAATTTTTCCAGGACCCATTCAACGTCGTCGATAAAACCCATGCGCAGCATTTCATCTGCTTCATCAAGAATAAACGTGCGCAGCTCCTGTAGATTGATATTGCCGCGTCTGATGTGATCCATAATGCGGCCGGGTGTACCAACAATGACATGCACGCCGCGATCAAGCGCGCGAGTTTGAACGCGATAGTCCTGACCACCGTATACCGGCAGCACATGAAACCCTTTCATTTGGGATGCGTAAGTTTTGAATGCTTCTGCAACCTGGATAGCGAGCTCGCGTGTGGGTGCGAGTACAAGTACCTGCGGTGCTCTGTTTTTGAGGTCGATCTGGGTTAGTGTTGGCAATGCGAACGCTGCAGTTTTGCCGGTACCGGTTTGTGCCTGGCCAAGAACGTCTTGCCCTTTAAGCAGCACGGGAATAGTTTGCGCCTGAATCGGCGACGGCTTTTCATAGCCGACAGATTGCAGAGCTTTTAAAATCGGTTTGCCAAGCGCGAGTTGATCAAACGCCGGTGTTTCATTATTCACAATATTGTTTACCGCAGCTTTTATCTGCTTTTGCGCTGTGTATGCGATGGATCGCGATGGGATCGTGCGGGATGCTCGGGCGGCCGCAGGGGTTGATCTTTATATCAGTCGGGAATCAGGCCTTCTGTGAGTATGCGACTCTCGCCGGGCCAATTCCCCATTATAGGGGTTTGCCCGAACATTTGTGAGGTATGTTAGTCAACAGCGGTATTTAACCGCGGTTGTCAGTGGTTCTGCTTTTGACCAACGGCATTTCGTGGTCGACTAGTCAAAGTGCTTCATTTATAAAGGAAATCTCTGCAATTTTTCTGTGTGTTACAAGTCCTGAAGTCATAATTGATTCTTTTAGCAAGGTGCATCTTATTAACCGTTTTCTTAGTTGTATAACAGGCGTGCGTTGTATTGCAGGCAGGCTGGCTCGCCGATGTGCTGGATTGGCGTTCGTATTGTTATTGCCGAGTGCTGTAATTGCGGAAAACGTAACAGTGAGTATCGCCGATCTCGGCAACGCTCTGGTTGCAAGTCGGGAAGAACCGGATGCGGTCCGTCAACTCCTGCTGGAAGAGATTCAGCAAAAACTGGATGAGCTCGATTTGCAGCTGGCAGACAATGAATTGCTTCTGCGTGACGAGATTTTCAATCAGGTTGTTGAGGACGGCTGCACAAATACTGAAATTCTGAACCTTACCACCGACGTGACACTCACCGGAGATACCGGGATCACTATCGGTTTTGAATCGCTTTTTGAACCTGTGGAGCTGTCACTCAGAGTGGCGGCAAATGTTAACTCAAGTGGTCGTGCACGACAGGTGTTCGGTTTTCGCCTCGGGAGTTGTCGTGAGCTTGCAACCGATAGTTTTGATGTTGAGGCCGCAGGACCTATCGATCTGCAACTCAGTTTATCTGTGGCGTTAAATCCAGAATGGATCGACGACGGTATTTTGCGGGTGACACCGACTGTTACTGTGACAGGTGAGTTGCGTGAGTCAAACATTGCGGTTGATGTTGATGATAGTTTGTTGCGCGGTTTACTTGAATCTTTCCTGCAGGATGAAGTTGATGATCTTTTCAGTACCGATCGCTTACAGGAAGTATTGGTTGACTTGCAACAGAATCTGAACGAGAGCCTCGGTGGTGAGTCATCAGATGGATCTATCGATATCGAACTACCACCATCTGACGATGAACAGATACTGGCATTGTTTGAGTTGCTGACACCGCAGGCCAGATTTCCGTTAACTGCAGAATTCCTGCGCATTAATCGACTGGAAATTATTGCGTCACTTATTTTTGATGATCAGGAACGGATTCTGGAAATACTCGAGAGTGCTGCATTTTGTGAGCTGACGAATAGTTTGCAGGTATCACTGCCGCTAGACGATACTTATCAAATTCTCAATGGCAGTTGTGTTGTCGCTGACATCAGTCAGACTGGAACCCGGTTTAGCGATGCTGCCTGCACAGACTCCTTTGATTTTTTCCCTACGAGCTTTTCAGAGTTCTGCGCCACAGCACTTGATTCCAATCGACTGGGTAATGCGCAGTCAAACGATTTTGAACTTGAACGCTGGACTCTTTCACCTGGAACTCGGTTTGAAGTAGGGGCGTTGTCGCTAGCTGGCAAGAAGCAACCTTATGTGCAGCGTGTTAACTATAAAAATGCTGTGGGATCTGGTGGCAACTGTGCGCTGGAAATGCGTATTTATAAAGACAGTCCGAACAGCGATAGCCTTAAGCCACTTATCGCCCTGCATGGTGGCAGCTGGCAAAACCGTGGTACCGGCTTTTTGGGTATAGAAACAATGGCGACTCATTTTGTTGATCAGGGTTTCGCAGTCTTTGCGCCGTTCTACAGGCTGGTACATGATTCAGATGGTACGCCAGCCTGCCACAACGCAAGTTTTGACGAGCTTCTTGGTGATGTAGAAGATGCATTTGATTGGGTGCAACTAAACAAGGCGGTATACGGTGCTGCAGGAAAACCTGTACTGTTCGGGCAATCGGCTGGTGGACATCTGGCAGCCTGGCTTGCTGTGCAAAAGCCAACTGAAGTGGAGCGTGCAGCGTTGTTTTATGCACCAACTGACTTTAGTGATTTTGGCAGCCAAATACAAAGTGGCGAGTATACCAATACCACCGGGATCAACAGCATGGTACGTGTTACCGGTGTTAGTGTGGAAGAATTTAGCGTGTTCGATCCCCTGGTTATTGCGAATACGTTTCCAGCCATAGTCGCCGATCAGCCGGAAAATTTCCCACCCATGTTTTTGTTGCATGGTGAGTCAGACACTTTACTGCCTTCACGACAGTCTGTTCGCATGTGTAATGGATTGGCAGGTGATGTAGAAAATGGGCCAGCGCCGTTTGATGTTAATACTTCGAGTGTCAGTCGAACCTTTGCCTGTGACGATCGCGGCAGTCAACTACATCTGATCGCAGAAGGCGAGCATACGCTTGATCTTTGTTTGTCTGATGAGCTTTGTTTTTCAGGTTCGCCTGCTAGTGCTGCTGCTACCGCTGATGTTGTTGAGCGGATGCTTGTATGGGTTGCGGCTGATAGTCTTGTTGGGGTTTCGGCTGGGCGGGGTAAGAGTGGTGGGGGGAGTTTTGGCGGGTTGTTTTTATTGTTTGTTGCTGTTGGGTTTCGTTTTGGCTTGACGCGTTATCGTTACGTGTAGTTTTGTTGTTTTTGCTAGTCACTCTGTCATTACGAGTAGGCTTGTCGCTCTAGCTTTTTTATCGTTATGACATGGCATCCATGCCGTTTTTCGATGCCAGTCCCTGGCACTACGAGATACTTTTTGAAGGGCGCAAAAACTATCGAAAAACGCCTTTCGCACACTAAATCTGCCCTTCGGGTCGCTTCGCGATTTTAAGAATTACTTCCGCCAAGGGCCGCGCTAATGCACATCC
>CAYPDN010000358.1:0-4081 GCA_964409445.1 uncultured Granulosicoccaceae bacterium | reverse complement strand
GAAGAGCTGATAGAAATCGCTACATGGCAACAGCTCTGCCTGCATCAAAAGCCTACTGGTCTGCTAAACATAGATCACTACTACGATTCACTAATTGATTTTCTAACCCACTCGGTTGAAGAGTCTTTTCTGAAAGAACAACATCTAAAAAACCTCTTGCGCAGCTCCGATGCAGAATCTCTGCTCGATCAGATGCAATATTTCAGTGACCACCCGGATGAATTTCTGCAGCAGAAAATCAAGATAGAACGCTGAATTAGCGATTGCGGCTATAAGCTACCGCATTAATTGCCATATAACCCGGCGGCAACTCAACAATATCGCACAGCAGGGTTATACTTGTTGCATGACTGAAAATACCCGTACCTGGCATCAGGATTCCACTTTCCCGCCTCGCACCGACCACGACTGGCGCACAAGCGTTGACCAACTCCTGCGCGGCGCAGACTTCAACAAAGCACTGGTCAGCAAAACACTTGACGGCATCGAAATCCAACCGCTTTACCAACAAATGCCAGACGCACCTTTCTGCGGCCGCGGTGACTCAACCTGGAACATACACCAAACCTATCGCAGCGGCAGCCTGAGTGACACCAATAAAAATATACTTTCTGATCTGTCTGACGGGCTGACATCAATCGAGCTGGCACTACCAATGGCCAACTCCAGTGCCGATAGCACACTACCTTGTTACACTGTTTCTGATCTTGAACATCTGCTGACAGACGTTCGTCCAGAAATGATAGAGCTGTCGCTGGCACCGGACTCAGACAACAGACTGACCGGCGCCTTGCTACTTGCCTGGTTCTATCAACAAAAAATTGCCCCGGTCGATGTACGCTGCGCATTAAATATCGACCCACTCGGCACCCAGGCAAACAATGGCACGTGCGCAAAACCTGCACTCAATGAGCTTACGCAGTTTGCAATCTATTGCGGTAACCATTTTCCAAATGCCAGCAGCGTATGTGTCGATAGCAGCGTCTATCACAATGCGGGCTGTAGTGAGGCACAGGAACTTGCGTTCTTACTGGCAACCAGCGTCGAATATCTGCGTGCGCTACAAACGCTTGATACCGATTTAGCCTTTGATCAGATGCGCTTCCGGATAGCGCTGGACAACGACTACTTTTTAAACGTTGCCAAACTACGTGCAGCAAGAGAACTGATCAGGCAAATAAAACAAAACTGTGGCGCTACAGACTCAACTATTATAATAGATGCCGTCAGCGGTACCAGAACAATCACTACACTTGATTCGTCGGTAAACATACTGCGCAATACCACTCAGGCAAGTGCCGCCATGACAGGTGGCGCCAATGGATTCAACTGCACCCCGTTTGATCAACTCACCGGCTCCACTGAAAAAGCACAACGTCTTGCTCGCAATACACAGCACATACTGATAGAAGAGTCCGGTTTATTAAATATAAATGACCCGGCACGCGGCTCCGGTTATGTCGAGTCATTAACCAGTGATTTGTGTCAGTCTGCGTGGCAGTTATTTCAGGAAATTGAAACCTCGGGTGGTATGCATAAATCCTTAGAGCAAGGTATTATCGCAACGCAGGTTGAGACAAGCTGCCAGGCAAGACTGAATGCACTGGGCACGGGTAAATCGCCAATGATAGGTGTCACTGACTACCCGGACTTGAGCGAGCCGCCGGAGTGCAGCGAGGCAGTTGAACAAGCCTCCACTACTCAAAAAGAAAAACGCGCCACTACCACAAAAGATGATGCAAAGTCGGACAGCACATCTGTACCTGCGTTAGTCGGCGCATTGTCTGAAGGCGGAAGCACACTGGATTTTAAATCCTACGCTCGCAGCACCGTTACCTCAGAGCCACTCACCCAGTTTCGCGATTCGCAGGTATTCGAACAGCTTAGACACAGAAGCCAGACATACAAAAATAACAACAGTGTTCCACCAACAGTCACTCTTATCACGCTGGGAGAGAAGAAAGACTATGCTGCCAGAGTAGCGTTTTGTAAGAATTTCTTCGCTGTGGCAGGTATTGAAACAAATGCCATCGATTTAAAAGCAACGAAGAACTCAAGTGATCTGAAATCTACTGATCTGGTCGTCCTCTGCTCTGGTGACAAGCAGTACCTGCAGGAAGCTGCGGCAATTTGTAATTTTAATCAAACGGCAAACTTGTGGATAGCTGGAAACAACAAAGAAGTATTATCTGAAATGGAGGCAGCGAATATCAGCGAGTGTGTTCATTTACGCAGCGACAAGCTCAACTTGCTGAACAAAGCTCTGAGCATACTTGGAGTGCCACAATGATCAACATACCGGATTTCAGTAAAGTAAAACTTAAGAGTATTGCAGGCGCACCCGAACCGGACACTGCAGATATTCACAGCACACCTGAGCAAATCGATACTCGCTCCTACTACACATTTACTGACAGCCAGCAAGCACACTTTACCGACACCTTTCCGGGGTACGCACCGTTCCTGCGTGGCCCGTATCCGACCATGTACACCAACAGACCATGGACAATCAGACAATACGCGGGTTTCTCTACTGCAAGTGAAAGCAACGCATTTTACCGTCGCAATTTGAGCAGCGGCCAGAAAGGGCTTTCAATTGCTTTCGATCTTGCTACCCATCGCGGCTACGACTCCGATCACCCAAGAGTAAAAAGCGATGTCGGTATGGCAGGTGTGGCCATCGATTCTATTATTGACATGCGTACCTTATTTGACGGTATACCACTCGATCAAATGAGTGTTTCGATGACTATGAATGGCGCGGTACTACCAGTACTGGCTCTGTATGTAATTGCTGCCGAAGAACAAGGCGTCACTCCGTCACAACTAACGGGCACCATACAGAACGATATTTTAAAAGAATTTATGGTGCGCAATACCTACATCTACCCTCCTGCCCACTCGTTAAAAATTATATCCGACATATTTGCCTATACATCGACTGAAATGCCAAAGTTCAACAGCATCAGTATTTCCGGCTACCATATGCAGGAGGCTGGCGCGACAGCCGATTTGGAACTGGCCTACACACTTGCAGACGGATTAGAGTACATTCGCACCGGCATAGATGCAGGCCTGGACATAGACAGCTTTGCACCGCGATTATCATTCTTTTTTGCGATTGGCATGAACTTCTACATGGAGATTGCAAAACTGCGCGCAGCGAGGTTACTGTGGTCCCATCTGGTTAAACCATTTAATCCGAAAAACACCAAATCACTTTGCTTGCGAACACACTGCCAGACATCCGGCTGGAGCCTCACAGCTCAGGATGTATACAATAATGTTGTCAGAACCAACATCGAGGCGATGGCAGCCACACACGGACACACACAGTCGCTACACACTAACGCGCTCGACGAGGCACTGGCGTTACCGACAGATTTCTCCGCACGTATTGCACGCAATACACAGTTGTTTCTGCAAACCGAAGCCGGCACCTGCAAGAGTATTGATCCCTGGGGCGGCAGTTATTTCATCGAGAGCCTGACGCAACAACTCGCAGACAGAGCCTGGCAACATATCAGTGAAATCGAAGACGCCGGTGGTATGGCAAAAGCAATTGAAGCCGGCATACCGAAATCGCGAATTGAAGAGGCAGCAGCAAGAACACAGGCCAGGATTGATGCAGGGGTTCAAACCGTTGTCGGTGTAAACAAGTTCACCGATTTTGAAGAAGAAAAGATTGAGGTACTTAAAGTCGACAACCATGCGGTTCGCACCCAGCAAATCGAGCAGCTTAAACAACTCCGTGAACAACGAGACAACAACAAAACTACCCAGGCGCTTAGCGCTATAACGACGGCGGCACAAACCGGTGATGGCAACCTGCTCTCATTGTGCATTGACGCAGCACGTGCACATGCCACTGTTGGAGAAATGTCTGATGCAATGGAAAAAGCCTTTGGCAGACACACAGCATCTGTCAGTGCAATCCGCGGCGTCTATACAAACGAACTTAAAAAGGGAGGCGTTGTTTTGAAAGAACTGAACAAGCTACTTGAAACTTTCACCACGCAGCAAGGACGACGCCCCAGAATACTGGTGGCAAAAATGGGTCAGGACGGACACGACCGCGGAC
>CAYPDN010000357.1:0-4109 GCA_964409445.1 uncultured Granulosicoccaceae bacterium | reverse complement strand
GATCCCATGCCATTCTGCCATTCCAATAGCCGAGGCTTGAAAGTGTCCCTGACTCCGATTCTTTTGCAGGCTCTGTTGACGGGACATATAATCCGTCCACTTCAGGCAGCCCCGCGCCGGTTACTTCTATATAAAGTTCATTAGCAGGCTGCTGGCTGGTGTCACTCATGTTTGATCCAACGGATAAGATGGCTACATCATAAAGGTTGGTCGGGCGATTGTCGCTTATGTATTTACCTTATGCATATACCAAAGACGCAGAATATAGATTAGTTCTAACAGTCAAGCGCTGAAGATCGATAAAACAGAACCTGCTTTGCCTGCAACATTATGCTGCCTGATCCAGTGCATAGGCAGCATCTATAGCTTTCACGTCACGCGCCAGATCCTCAGCCGCTACAGGTTTGGAATAATAATACCCCTGCACGGTATCGATACCCAGAGCACAGACCTGCTGGAGCTGACTGTTTGTCTCAACACCTTCAGCCACAGTATGCAGATTCAACTGTTTGGCCATGGATGCGATGCTTCCAAGCAACAATTTTTGAGTGCGACAACCTTCATCCACCTCAGTTACAAAAGAGCGATCAATTTTAAGCGTATCCAATGGCAGATCACGCAAATAGCTCAATGATGAATAACCTGTTCCAAAGTCATCGAGCGCAATGCGAACACCGGTGTTGTGTAACTTATTTAGCTTCTCTATCACTGAGCCTATATCAAACATCGCTACCGACTCTGTAATTTCAATTTCAAAATTTTTCGGATCTAACTCGGCTATCGATAGTGCATTTTGTATGATACCCACAACATCACTGTCAACAAACTGATGTGCAGACACATTAACTGAAATACGAAGGTGAAGATCATCTTCATTTTGCCATTCAACTGTCTGGCGAATTGCCTCTTTAATTACCCACTCACCAATTGCCGGCAGCATTCCGGCATCTTCAGCGACTGGAATAAAATGAAACGGAGATACCAGACCTTTTTCCGGATGCCGCCAGCGAATTAGCGCTTCTACCCCTTCCACCCTCTGTTTATTAACATCGAATTGCGGCTGATAGTGAAGCTCAAATTCACCTCGCTCCAAAGCAAAACCCAATTCAGTTTCCAATTGTTGACGCTGATGAAATGCGTCGGCAATCTCAGCACTAAATCGTGTCACCGTACCTGCGCCGGTTTGTTTAGACTCTTGCAATGCAAGATCAGCAGCTTTAGCAAGATCTTCACTGAGATCTGCGTCATCCGGACTACAGGCAAACCCGACTGCGGTTTTTACATCCATGTAATGGCCATCTATCTGGTAGTGACCAGATAACACCCCAGCCAGATTCTCAGCCGTTTGCTTTGCACTTTCCTGGTCAGTACCTTCAACCAGCAATGCAAATTCATCACTACCCAGTCGTGACACAGTGCTGGTGTTATTGACCAATGTTCTCAATTTTGCAGCTACCTGCTGCAGCAACTTATCACCAATGAACTGGCCGAAGCTATCATTGATCGCTTTAAATTTAGTGAGATCAGCTTTGATTAGCGCAACGTTTTTATCCGTTTCAGAGTTAACTACCTGTTGACAGCTGGCAACAAAACTTCTTCTGTTTGGCAGGCCAGTCAGCTCATCATGAGTTGCCTGATAATGCACACGCCTCACAATCCAATAAGCAAAGCAAATGAAACCCGCACAAAGCAGCACCAGCACAACATCGATTAGAAAATTTCTTTTCGCCTTTTGGTCGGCTTTTTCCAATCCGAGGAATTTTATTTTATCAACGTGATTTAAAAGTTTTTCAGAATACTCTGACATTTCACCAGAGATTTCTTTCCATTCAAAGTTACTATAAATTGCCGTAGAATCACCTGCCATCGAATTGGATATATCATCTACAATTTTCTTGTAGGAGTTTCTGTACCAGCTTTCTAATCCACTGGCCATTGAATTTAATTCAGGATCGATATTCGCGAAAGAATCAGCTCTTCTCAGTGTGTTGATGTTTTCTTTTATTTTATTGATATGCGAACTGACACGTATAAAAGCCTGTCCACTCGCCATCGCACCTGAAGTCAGATAACCTTCAAACAATGCTGCGAGCAAATGATTCGATAACCGAATGTTCCAGGCAGCATTAGAAATAGCAAATAAATTTTGCGTGGTACGTGACTGCTTTATTGAAGTATAAGTAGTTGCGTATCGGAGCAACTCAAGCTTCTCAATTAAATTACTATAATTGTCCAGCACATCAGTCTGAAGGTTCTTGTCACGCTTACTTAACGGTAAATTGAGATTACGTAGTATAAGAGTATCCCGCTCAACACCAAGCCGTGTAATGTCTTCCTTTAACTCGCGAGCTAATCTCTGGATGTCATTTCTACGGAATCTGAGATTATCACCATATCCGGGCAGCGTCGATACAGATCGGTACTGGCTATAGACCTCGTCAATTGCTGCATCTGTTTGAGAGCGTGGTCGAGCGAGTGATTGCTCGGGATTAAGCAATCCATCTAACCCAATGAGCCAATAAGATGTGGAACGCTCTTCGGCAATCTGTATAGAGGCGTTTCTAAACACCTTGTCAGCCGCTACATAATTTTTAATATAGCCAGCATCCTGCTTGTCTGAATGGGCAACAGTTAAAAAACTAATGCTAAGCCATAATGGCAGTGCCACTAACGCAAGGCTAAAAAGAAGAACGCTCTTTTTTTTATTGAACAAAGAAATCATGGTGTCTTAGGTTTTTGTTGTCGTTAGTGACTTCTATGTCGAACTCAATTCCATTCTCATATGATTTAACAAATCGGCGACAACAAACTATTTTTAAAGCTCTGTTCAACACTTCAATTCGCAGCTTGTGACAGATCGCTACATTGGCCATGAACAGATAACCGGCTGTTATGATTTAGATTTTATATATCTCATCGGATATTCTAAATCCGTAAATCGAATTCTGTGGGTTACTCAGGCAGTTGACTCGAACAAACGTTTGAGAATCGAACCACAGCATCAAAGCGCATGTCGGTTTCGGTTAGCTTTAAGCAGGTTTTCTATCTATTCATCCCGGTTATAAATCTGGCAGGAAATATCGGCAGCAACTATACTGACGCAGTGAACAGTAGAAAACTCATTCATGCCCTGCTCATTGTGGCTCTGTGTTACGGCCAGCTGGTCGCCAATGTGCACCTCGTCGGACACTTACACGACAACCACTGCAAAGGCATCAGCCACTCGGTAGCTGAAAACTGTAGCTTCGCCCGGCAGACAGGCGAGCATCTGAATCACGCCCATCATTCTCATCAAAACACCGGTTTCCAGAGTTTCCAGTATGCGGCGCACGATCATGCTGAGCATCGGGGCAACCAGGCGGACGGGAAAACCAATGCTGACAGCGACTGTGCGATCTACCACGCACTGCTGAACCTGGAAGGCACTGTCGCTGCGAAATTAGTCAAAAGCAGTTCGCCGCGCATTGCAGAGTCAACTGGCTACGCGGCAATTCACATTGTCCATGAAACCTCGGGTGCGCAACACATAAGAGCACCGCCACACCACTCCTGACTGAACCCACATCCATTAACAGCGTCTGTTAGACAGGCGCGCCAGATTCAAATCAGACAGGAATTCCAATGCGACTTACTACTACACTCGCCCTCGTAACGGCGGGCTTCTCTACGCTTGCCAGTGCCCAGACAGAACGTGAACTTGGCAGCCATGAACACGGCTCGGCATTTTTAAATATTGCGGTTGATGACGGCCAGGTTTTCCTCGAACTCGAAACCCCGTGGGACAATCTCGTTGGTTTCGAGCATGCACCAAGTACCGACGAACAACATGAACTGGTCGACAATGCCATGGCACTGCTAAATCAACCCGAGCAGCTTTTTTCTTTCGACGGTGGCGGTTGCGTCGCCGATGACGCGACAGTAGAAAGCGGAATGGCATCCGGGGATGATGACCACCACGATGAACATGCGCATGGCGATGATCATGACAAAGATGATGACCACCATGACGAAGACGGGCATGGCGATGATCACGACAAACACGATGACCACCATGACGAAGACGGGCATGGCGACGATCACGACAAACATGATGACCACCACGATAAGGA
>CAYPDN010000356.1:1534-4149 GCA_964409445.1 uncultured Granulosicoccaceae bacterium | reverse complement strand
ACCTGACTGGCTCTGATATCTCCTTTAAAATCCAACACAAACATTCGCTTGCGTTTTTTTTCATCAACGATGGTTTCTCCATCGCCACGGCTTTTGGCTGCAATCTTAGCGGCCTTTTTGTTGGCCTTATCTTCCAGCTTCTTATTTTTTTTCTTGTTCTTAAAGGTGTTTTTCAAGTCTCCGGGATCGAGCACAACGGCATACACAGCATCTTTGTTGTTATCGAGCTGCTCGTTCACATGGGTAACAGTAATGCTGCCTTTCTCCCCACGCCTGCCTTTGCCACCGATAACAGAGACCACGACAATCAGGACCAGTATCAATAGAAAAATTGTCAGTATTTTGGCCAGAAAAAGACCGTATCCTAAAAAAAACTCGCCCACGCCTGTTATCCCGTTATCTAATTTATTCTCTGAGCTTGCCGTACAGCACCATGTCGGCCGCTAGAGAGATTTTCTAATGAACCAGCATTGATGGATTTTCGCATTTCTTGCGAAATCACGCTGAATGCTCCATTTGGTGCGGTTTTCAACCTTGTATTTCTCGGTCACTTTCGATGCCAGTTTGAAACGCCGATAATTATTCGAAAATACTAACGTGCCAGCATCACTGAGTATAGCCATACATTCGTCGATCATCGACTCATGATTCTTCTGTACGTCCCAATCCTGATTCATTGCAGTGGAGTTGGAAAACGTAGGGGGATCGAGAAAAATCAAATCAAAGCGCGCACTTTCAGCCACCTGGATTTTAATCCACTCGCTACAATCGGCTTTAACCAGCTGATGTTGACTCGGGTCAATATTATTTAACTGGTAGTTATTCTGCGCCCATTCGATATATTTAGGCGATAAATCAACGCTAACGCTCGATGACGCACCACCGAGGGCTGCATGTACGGATGCGGCCGCCGTATAGCAATAAAGGTTCAAAAAGCGCATCCCTGACACTTCACTCGCAATCCACTGCCTGACTTTTCGATGATCAAGAAATAAACCAGTGTCGAGATAGTCGTGCACATTAATCAACAACCGACACTGACCTTCTGTCACTTCATGGTAGCGATTGATCTTTTCTATACGTTGATACTGTGACTCTCCCCGTTGTCTTTGTCGCCGTTTGATCGCAAGGTTAGCAGGCTCGCATTCCAGCAACTCACAAACCACCGGTGCCGCCGCGTCAATGCGTTGTTGAGCCAATACCGGATCAATATGTGACGGTGCACGATACTCCTGCAAACTGACCACAGTGCCATCGTTGCTTTTATAGACATCCAGTGCAAACGCGAAGTCCGGCAAGTCAGCATCATAAATTCTATAATTAGTCACCGAGGCAGATTTTATCCAACCCTTCAAAGACCTGATGTTTTTCTGCAACCGACCGCGGAACTGATCAACGCCTGCCACACTTTCTGTGCGCGCCTGCGCCTGCTGCCAAACACCTTCCGCCGAGATTGATTGTCCGGGTTTTTCCTGCATCGCTTTTTGAGGATCGGGTAAATCGGCGTCGGCTAATTTGGCAAGCGGTGGCAAAGTCGACTTGAACAGCTTGCAATCGATGTCACCATTACGACATTCGAGAATTACCTGTCTGGACAGACCAGTACGGTGAAACAAAGAAGGG
This sequence comes from uncultured Granulosicoccaceae bacterium, assembly GCA_964409445.1. GTDB lineage: Bacteria > Pseudomonadota > Gammaproteobacteria > Granulosicoccales > Granulosicoccaceae. The sequence continues at coordinate 2,526 of CAYPDN010000356.1, read as the reverse complement.
TTACCAGTAAAGAGAGCAAGATCCCAGTTCGCGGCTTTGCGTCGCAGCGATCTGCCAAGCTTGCTGTAGAAAACACCAATCGTACTCTCGTCTTCCAGTCGCTCACCATACGGTGGATTAATAACAAGCAAACCCGGACCATTGTCTACCGGATTCTCTTCGGCAAAAAAATCTGCCTGTTGCACTGTGATCACCGATTCCAGTCCTGCCGCCGCTATATTGGATCGCGACGCCTGCACGGCTTTTTCATCAATGTCATAACCGTTTATTTCAGTTTTAGCAGCTGAATTCTGTAGCTCACTAAGACCGTCACGCCTGCGCTGTAGAGCGTCTTCACGTACGGACTGCCAGGCTGACTCATCGTGATGCCGCCACGACAAAAAACCAAAGTAGTCCCGGTTAAGGCCAGGTGCGTAATCTGCCGCCATCATTGCCGCCTCGATGAGCAGCGTGCCGGACCCACACATCGGATCAAGTAGCGGAGCTGTACGCCTTGCCATGGCAGGCCAACCGGCTTTCAGAAGAATACAGGCCGCAAGATTTTCTTTTAGCGGTGCTTCAGCACCAAGTTTCCGATAGTTGCGCCGATGCAAACTACTGCCAGCCATATCAAGGCTAATCCGCGCCCGGTTCTTATAAAGGTATACGTTAATCCGAATATCCGGCGCTGCGCGATCAACACCGGGTCGTGCACCAGTGTCTTCTCTAAACTGGTCTACCACAGCATCTTTGGTTAACTGTGCACCGTACTGGCTGTGGGTGATACAAGAGCTTTGGCAAAAAAAATCAACCGCAAGGGTACCGTCTACCGCAAGGTGCTCATCCCATCGAACTTCTTTTATCGCTTCGTAGTAACTCTTTTCATCGTGAATTTTAAACGCATCGAGTGGATACAGCACACGATTGGCAACTCGCGACCACAGACATACCTGATAGATATCGGCAACAGAAAGATCGCAATCGACCCCCGCGCGCCTGGCTTTTAATGAGCC
>CAYPDN010000356.1:0-1434 GCA_964409445.1 uncultured Granulosicoccaceae bacterium | reverse complement strand
CACCTGAGACCATTCAAACCGCCACTGCCAGTTGCCATCGACGGTTCCGGGTAAGTTCATTCGGTGTCCAGCGCCAAGGCCCAGTACATCCTGCAGCGGGAAAATCGAAGTTTTGGCAACCGACATCATTGCACTGCGAATCAGTGGCCAGGGCATGTCGTGGTCTCCGCACTCAAGATAGCCACAGATTTGTTGCTTGTTTGCGTCTTCCTGAGATTCAAACCATGAGATCGTCGTATCGTTATCGTGAGTGCCTGTGTACACCACCATGTCTTCACTATGGTTATGTGGCAGGTGGTGATTATGCATGTCGCCATCAAACGCAAACTGCAATACCTTCATACCCGGTAGCGAAAACTGTTTTCTGAGTTGATCAACCTCTTCTGTGATGATACCCAGATCTTCTGCCACCAATGGCATATCGGTAAATCGCTGCTGGATTTTTTCAAGTAATTCAGGACCAGGTGTTTTAACCCACTTACCGGCTTTGGCAGTACTTGAGGTCGCTGGTACTTCCCAACAGGCCTCGAGGCCGCGGAAATGATCGATGCGTACCAGATCAAAAAGGCTGAAGTGGGTGCGAAGACGGTCTGTCCACCAGGTGTAGTTAGTCTCCTGCAGGGCCTGCCAGTCATACAACGGGTTGCCCCACAGCTGACCATCATCGGTAAATGCATCCGGAGGCACACCGGCAACGACAGTACCCTGACCATCGGCATCGACGGTAAATACATCACGGTGAGCCCATACATCTGCACTGTCTTCAGATACAAAAATCGGCAAGTCACCGAATAAATAAACCCCATGTCTGTGTGCAAAACGCCGCAGCTCACGCCATTGTCTAAAGAAAATATATTGTTCGAACTTGCGCAACAGCAACTGCTGTTCAGACCCTTTCAATGCTTCGGCAACAGCAGATTTATCTGCACGTCTAAGGTCAACCGGCCAGTCCTTCCAACCGGCACCGTCGTGCAGTTTTTTGAGTACAACAAACTTTGCGTAGTCTTCAATCCAGTAGCTTTGCCCACGAACAAACCGATCAAAGTCGTTGCGCATATGATCGTCTATGGTATCGAGCGCCGTCTGACAAGCACGTTCAAGTGTCTCGAAGCGCCACTGATTAGAATCTTCTGCGCTATGCCAAACATCCCCCTCCAGCCAGCCACGGTCTATCAACCAGTCGAGGCTTATTAGCAGTGTATTGCCAGCATGGGTTGAAAGACTTTGATAAGGGCTGCCATCATCATGAGTGATACCGAGCGGCATCATCTGCCAGACAGTTTGTCCTGCCGCTGCCAGAAACTCTACAAAGCGGTATGCGTTGTGCGACAGATCGCCACTTGTCCACGGCCCGGGCAAGGACGTTGGGTGTAACAGAATACCGCTTCGGCGATCATTAAAAGGACTATGAAGTTTCACGAACTACAGATTTAA
>CAYPDN010000355.1:1313-4166 GCA_964409445.1 uncultured Granulosicoccaceae bacterium | reverse complement strand
ATTAAATCGTGTGATGGTTTTGACTACGTGCACGGGTTGATAGAGGCAACCAAGCAAGCTTTTAGAATCCGTGACAGGCATGTTAGTGATCCGGCTTATATGTCCCGTCCAGCAGAGGAGTTTCTGAATGCTAAGTTTCTTGATGAACTGGCGGCGGGAGTTGACCGGAAAACTGCACAGAGCTGGCCTGATGCTGTACCGGGTGGTGATACCGTCTGGCTCGGCGCTATAGACAAAGAAGGGCGGTCAGTTAGTTTTATTCAAAGTATTTACTGGGAATTCGGTTCCGGGGTTGTGCTGCCATCTACCGGTATTACCTGGCAGAACCGGGGCCAGAGTTTCAGTCTCGACGAATCGCATCATAATTGTTTGAAGCCTGGCAGAAGACCGTTTCATACAATTCAACCGGCACTGGCGTTGCTTGCTGATGGCAGAGTGATGCCATACGGTACCATGGGTGGTGAGGGTCAGCCGCAGACTCAGGCAATGATGTTTTCGCGCTATGTACTTGGCGGGCAGGACCTGCAGCAGTCGATAACAGCGCCGCGCTGGTTACTGGGTAAAACCTGGGGCAGCGATGTGACTAACCTAAGAATAGAAAACCGGTTTTCCCCACAAGTGTATGATCAGCTGAAAGCTGCCGGTCATGATGTCGAGATAATTGGTGATTTTGACGAAGTAATGGGTCATGCCGGTGCTTTGGTCCTGCACCCGAACGGTTTGATAGAAGGCGCGAGTGACCCGCGCAGCGACGGGGCGGCCTGTGGTGCATAAGCCGGATAGCTACTGTGTGATTTTAAGCCATGTACTTCTTTAAGCCTGTTTACTTCTTTAAGGTGCTTGCGAGGTGAAAGACAACTACTACTTTGACAACGCCGCCACCACCTGGCCAAAGCCTGTGCCTGTCTATGAATTCATGGACAGTTTTTTCCGCTCACACGGAGTTAACCCCGGACGCTCCGGGCACACCCTTGCGGTCGAAGCGGAGCAGATGATTTTTTCCACGCGGAAAATGCTTGCCGAGTTCTTCGGTTTTAGCGGTGACCCAAACCGGGTGGTCTTTACCCAGAATGCCACTGACTCCCTCAACATGGCGTTATCGGGCCTGCTGCAGGCAGGCGATCATGTGATTATTTCACAGGTCGACCACAATGCTGTTTTGCGTCCGGTTAATCATTTGCGCCGCGATATGAATGTTGATGTTTCGGTGATGGAGCCAGATGAGTACGGTTTGATTGCCCCGCAGGTGTTTGAAGCAGCCATTACCACTAACACTAAAGCTGTGGTCATTAATCACGCATCTAATGTGATTGGCATCGTTCAGGATATTGCAGCCATTGCCGCGGTTGCGAAAAAACACAACGTCCTTTTGATTGTAGATTCCGCTCAGACTGCCGGTGTGCTGAACATCGATATGAAGTGCGGTATCGACGTATTGACCTTTACTGGTCACAAAGGTTTGTTTGGCCCAATGGGCATTGGCGGGATGGTCGTATCTGACCACGTTGAACTGCGGTCCAGCCGTTTCGGTGGCACTGGTGTAGATTCTATTTCTGACTTTCAGCCACAAACCTACCCCCACAGGCTGGAGGCCGGTACGGTCTCTATACCCGGAATTGCAGGGTTGCATGCGGCACAGATTTGGTTTGCAGACCTCGGTAAGTCACTGCGCCAGGCTAACTCAGGTGAGAAACAGCCAGACCAAAACAAACCAGGCCAAAATCAACCACGTATGGGAGATCACGCTGCCAATTGCGTTGCAGCGCTACAGCACGTACACCAAACAGAATCAGCGCATGCAGAGAAAATATGGGATCATCTACAGAAGCTGGAGCGCGTTCGTTTGATGGGCTCTCGCCATCCCAAAAACGACTATGTTGCAACACTTAGTTTTTCCGTGGATGGTATGTCCACTCAACAGTTAGCAGATATGCTCGATGCCGACTATCATATCTGTGCAAGAGCGGGGCTGCATTGTGCTCCCGCAATTCACGGTGTATTTGGCACAGCTGATGACGGTGGAGCGCTGCGTCTTTCACCCGGGTACTTTACCGAAGAGCAGGATGTCGATCACCTGCTTGATGCAATAAATGAATTACTCCAGTAACCGGTATTTTTGCAACCCTCATATAGTGAGACAACGGATTTAACAGGCCAAACAATGAAAGTGCACAACCACATAATAGATACGATCGGCAATACACCGTTAGTTAAGCTCAACAAGATTGGCGCTGACTTGCCATGTCAGGTATTGGTTAAGGTCGAGTATTTTAACCCCGGCAACTCAATGAAAGATCGCATGGCGATCAAGATGGTGGAAGACGCCGAGAAAGACGGCACGCTGAAACCGGGTGGCACAATAATCGAAGGCACGTCGGGCAATACCGGTATGGGGCTGGCGCTGGCTGCCATTGCTAAAGGCTACAAGTGCATATTTACTCTGGCCGACAAGCAGTCGCAGGAGAAGATAGATATTTTAAGAGCGGTGGGCGCAGAAGTGATTGTGTGTCCGACCAGTGTTGATGCCGATGATCCGCGCTCTTACTATTCGGTAGCTAAACAGGCACACCTCGATATTCCCAACTCTATCTACCCAAATCAGTACGACAATATGTCGAACTCACAGGCGCACTATGAGACAACCGGTCCTGAAATCTGGGATGACACTGACGGCAAAATAACTCACTACTTTGCGGGCGTGGGTACGGGTGGAAGTATGTGCGGTGTCTCTAAGTATCTTAAAGAAAAGAACAGTGATGTAGTCACAGTCGGGATAGATACTTATGGATCTGTATTTAAGAAATACAAAGAAACCGGTGTGTTTGATGAGTCTGAAATTTATCCGTACATGAC
>CAYPDN010000355.1:0-1213 GCA_964409445.1 uncultured Granulosicoccaceae bacterium | reverse complement strand
TATAGCGACAGCTGGATGAAGGATCATGGTTTTCTTGAAGAGCGAGACTACGCAACTGCTCGTGACATCATCAGTACGTTTGATCAGGACCGCAGTATGTTGCATGTCGATATTTCAACCACAGTCAGTGAAGCAGTTACGCAATTAACTCACGCAAACGTATCTCAGGCACCAGTCACTGATAACGGAAGTTTTGTTGGTAGTTTGATCGATTCAAAAATGCTGGGAATGATAATCGACAACCCGTCAATTAAGGAAACGCCGGTATCAGAAGTCATGGGAGCACCATTCCAGATTGTTCCCAAAGACACCACGCTGGACGTTCTGGCGTCGATTATTAATCGGGACAATCCCGCCGTATTGGTGCCCGATGGCGGTGACAAAATGAGAATTATAACTCAGCATGACGTGTTGAAAGCCGTGACCGAGGTCTAGCGGGTCGTAGCTAAGGTTCTTTATCACAGGTCGAAAGTCTCCGCCATGGTGGAGACTTACTGTTTCAAACAGGGACTCGAAGCAAGCTCGTCTGGGTTTTTCGCTTTGCACTGACGACAGCTGCTGTGAAAGTTTGTCAAAGAACATTCAGGACACCGCAATGGTGCGTTAAAGCTGTGGATGTAGCAATACACAGTCAGGTTTATTCATTATAGAATTGTCGCTTTCAGTTGAATCGAGGCACCTGAATGAACCGCTATTTGAAACTATCGCTCAGTACGCTGGTCGCTGCCACTGTTACGGCATGTGGCGCACTGGAACCAAACATAATCCCGGGCTCGACGGCCACCATCACGCCGTTGATAACCACCAGCGGCAAAGTCGCCAAAGTGCCCGATGCACCTGCAGCCGATGGCACGAAGACCTTACTGGCGTCGAACTCATCGTCTGCAAACTTCGTTAAGGGATCCGTTCAGGAAATTTTCCGCACCGATCGCTGCAATGATTTGTCTCGTGGTGGTTTTATCTGGTTTACCGATGTTGTCAGTTTCGATGACTGGTTGTCACCGCTGAGCCCTGAGTTGATGGCGCAGGTAAAGTCCAAAGTCGATTTTTCAAAACAGGGAGCACTGCTGCTTGACTATGGCATTGCAGGAACCGGTGGTGCCGGCTCTACTGTTATGAGTGAGAGCCTTGCGCTTAAAGGCGCTGAAGCCATTGTTAAAGTTAAACGCTATGAGCCTTCAGCAACAGACACAAAGAAGCGCGCCCAGGTAGT
>CAYPDN010000354.1:0-4167 GCA_964409445.1 uncultured Granulosicoccaceae bacterium | reverse complement strand
TCGCTACCCGCTGCGAAACGACTGGAATCAGTAAATCAAATCCGCATAAATCGCACTATCACAGCGGTTGGCGATATCACCTCTGAGGGTGACACAGCTCAGCTATCCGTAGATGCAAGACAGTCATTCAATGTCGATGGCAGCGGAATTTCAGTCGCAGTTATATCAGACAGCTACAATTGCCTCGGTGGCGAGGAAAACGATAGACTATCTGACGACCTACCCGCACAAACGACTATTGTAGAAGAAGCTTTAATCTGTGACGGATTAGTAGACGAAGGGCGAGCTATAATGCATCTGGTCCACGATATAGCACCTGGTGCAAATTTATTTTTTTTTAGTGGAACCAACGGTTATGCGAGAACTGCAAACGGTATCCTGAAGTTAGTCAACGAACACAATATAGATATTATAATCGATGACGCAAAGTCTCTTGCAGCACCGTTTTTTCAAAAGGGTGCGCTCGCACAAGCGGTAGAGCAAGCGGTAACAAGTGGAGTAACCTATGTTACTGCAGCTGGTAACAGCGCCAGACTTTCCTATCAAAGTGAATACAGAAACACATACAATCCAGTACTGGATCTAAATGCTCACGATTTTGATTCAGGCGCCGCCACAGATATATTTCAACGCATTGAGTTACCGGAGGGTGCAGCTATAAGTCTTATTTTTCAATGGGCTTCGCCCGCATTCTCGGTATCAGGAACTAAGGGTGCAGTTACCGATTTAGATATTCACCTGGTCAACCGGGACCAGTCTATTATTGCGGAATCAAGCGAGGGTAATATAGGAAAAGACCCGATTGAAATATTGGAATATTTTAATCCGGTAGGTTCCGGCCAAACCGGATTCGACCTACTGATTTCGAAAAACACAGGGCCGGACCCATCACTAATAAAGTATATTTTATTCAACCGTTTCGATGGAAAATTCACAGAGCACCACAGTAATAGCGGCACTATTTATGGTCACGCCAACATTTCATCTGCTATTACCGTAGGTGCTGGAAATTACCGGGAAACACCGGCGTTCGGCCAGGAAAGTCCTCTGTTACAATTTTTCTCTTCAGCCGGTGGAGAATTACCATGGCTCTTTGATGCTCAAGGTAACAGGCTCGCGACGCCAACAACTCCTGACAAACCGGATATCATAGCCCCGGATAACGTGAACACAGAATTTGACCTGGGCGAAGATACTGACGGTGATGGCAACCCCAATTTTCGTGGCACATCAGCAGCAGCACCACATATCGCCGGTGTAGCCGCACTCATGCTGCAATCAAACAGAGATCTCCAACCGCGGGACATAAAAACAATACTCCAGTTGACAGCAGTAGATGTCAAAAACCGAAACGACTCAGATAGAACCTATACGGGTGAGGAGTATGATTTTGACAGTGGCTACGGACTGGTCGACGCACACAAAGCTGTCTCGATGGCAACCACCTACAATTCGAGTCCCGCCTTTTCTGCGGACGGTTTAGTTTCCGATAGCGTCGCTGTTCATCGCGCACAATCAGGAGCGGGTGTGACTGATCCGATTTCGCTACTAATTTTCGCCAGTGTTTTGTTGTTGTTTATTAGAGGTCGAAATGAGGATTATATAAAGTAAAGCGCAGAGCGCGCGTGGCATTATGTGTTGACTCTCCCGGAGTCACGACCAACCGCATAAATAACTAATCTTTTTGCTGTGATCAAAATCTGTGAGAAACTACCTTACCCAATTGAACAGTAACAGCAAAGATGTCTGCAATGATCAAAACCATAGCATGCGTTTCACTACTTACAGCAGGTCAGGTATTCGCTGACTGCAAACCGCTTGACGCCACCGGTTCAGATTTTCCATCCTCGCAGGTAGACGTTGATGTTGCCGGTCTGCCAACCGGAAGTATCGCAAGTGCCTGGTACGACGGTGCCACTGACCGCTACAGGCACGGTGTACTGGGTGATGCAATCGAACCCTCAATTCTCAGTGTCACAGACTCAAAGGGATGTACAGTCACAACAGAGTTGAGCGAAGAACATGTGTTTGAAGACCTCGCACCGCGTCTCGCAAATCTGGACGGTAAGCCGGGTGCTGAAATTGTCACCATCCGCAGCCATCAAAGCTACGGTGCTCAGGTTGCCGTTTATCAGCTGACAGACAACAAGCTGGATGTCCTTGCCAGCACGCCCTATATAGGCACTGCCAACAGGTGGCTGGCACCTGTTGGAATAGCGGACTTTAACAACGACGGTGATATGGATATTGCTTTTGTCGATCGCCCTCACCTTGCCAAAGTACTCAGGGTCTGGTCATACCGCGACAATGAACTAGTAGAGATCGCAAAAAAGAGCGGCTACAGTAATCATAAAATTGGTGAAGATTTTATTTCAGGTGGGATTAAAACCTGTGACGGCACAGTTTCAATGATTACAGCTGATGCTTTCTGGCGACGGATCATGGAAACAAAAATGCTAAACGACGAATTAGTCAGTGAAGATATTGGTGCCTTCACCGGTACAGATAGTCTAACGCAGGCAACTTTGTGTCAGTGATGCCAGTTAGCTAAACAAAGTCCAACCAACTAATCAATTAACCAACTAGCCTATTAATAAATTCCGGCTTCATATGTTCCTGTATCGCATCAGCAAGCCGATCCAATTGTTGTTCGCGTATCAGATTTATGTCGACTGTTTTGTCAGTAGATAAGCCCGCCCAGTTAAGCAAGGAATTTGTGGCATCAGGGTGATCGAATAATCCGTGCAAATAAGTACCGATTATTTGACCATCATCACTACAGACGCCGTCTTGATAACATTCCCCATCAGCTGTAATTTGCAGCAGTGATGCTGGTACGCTTTCACAATCATCGGCGGGCATTGTCGTACCACAGTGAATCTCGTAGCCTTTAAACGCCACACCAGATAGAGTGGGATGAATAAACTCCCCGGTGACATTGCGAAGATGCTTACCCGCAGCGAGCACCGTTTCCTGCTCAAACAAACCAAAGCCCGTTGAGCTTCCCGGTGCATCTTCAATGCCTTCAGGGTCATGAATAAGCTGTCCCAACATCTGATAACCGCCGCAGATACCAAGTAACTTGCCGCCGTAGCGAAGATGCTTTGCAAGTATTTTACGCCAGCCATTCTCAAGCAAATGATGCAAGTCAGCGCGTACATTTTTTGAACCTGGCAATATGATTAAATCTGCCGCAGGGCAATTTTGCTCCACAGAAACAAACTGCAATGACACCTGCGGGTGCAGCCGCAGTACATCAAAGTCCGTGTGGTTACTAATACGCGGCAACACCGGTACCACAACGTTCAATAATGAGCCTGTATCTTCTTTAAATTGTTGAGTGCAGATAGCATCCTCCGCATCAAGGTAGAAGTCCTTCAAATAAGGCAGCACCCCAAGCACCGGTCTGCCAGTTCGCTCTTCCAGCCAGTCCAGCCCGGACTGCAATAAACCGATGTCACCGCGAAATCGATTGATAACAAATCCGATCACCCGATTCTGTTCACTCTCCGATAACAAATCCAGTGTACCAACCAGATGTGCAAACACACCGCCACGGTCTATATCAGCTATTAGTATCACCGGACAATCGGAAGCTTCAGCAAAACCCATATTGGCGATATCATTTTCACGCAAATTTATCTCTGCAGGACTGCCAGCGCCTTCGACGATTATTTTATCGTAGCGTTGCCGCAGCCGATTGTGGGACTCAAGCACAGCGTCCATTGCAACCTTTTTATAATCATGAAACTGCTGCGCCTGCATAGCATCTATCGCTTTACCGTGAATGATGACCTGTGCACCCGTATCACTCGAGGGTTTAAGTAACACCGGATTAAAATCAGTGTGTGGTTCAACACCGCAGGCCTGTGCCTGAAGCGCCTGGGATCGGCCAATTTCACCACCATCAACAGTCACCGCGCTGTTCAATGCCATATTCTGTGGTTTGAACGGCGCGACAGATACTCCATGGCGATGCAGCATGCGGCACAAGCCCGCAACCAACACACTCTTGCCCGCATCAGAAGTGGTGCCCTGCACCATCAATGTCTTTTCACTATTCATAGTTGACAGTGATTCATTCATTTAGCCTGGCTGTTGCTTGCCACGCTCGCGCCAGACAACCAGTAAACCACCACCCACAATCAACAGTACCCCCGGAAACAA
>CAYPDN010000353.1:0-4167 GCA_964409445.1 uncultured Granulosicoccaceae bacterium | reverse complement strand
CCGGTGAATTTGGTCCGGCTGAAGAACTCAACATGGACATTGGCGATACTCGTGCGCTATTCAAAGCCGGTCGTTGTGGTCTTCTTGTTGAATGGGGCGATCCTGGTACCTTGCAGCTTGAAGATGACGCAGCAGCGGTGAAAGGTAAGATCTATGCAATTGGCGGTGTAGGATCTCGCGAAGTGCTGGATCGAGAAACTGGTGAGCTGGTTCCTGTAACTGCTGAAACAGCACCACACTCAGTTGATGGTATTAACTACTCACCGTTTGCGGCATTCGGCGGTTGGGCTGGTGCAATTAACAAAGGTGCGGACGAGAAAACTAAAGCCGCTGCCTACGCTTTTCTTTCACACATGAATTCGCCAGAGCAATCAGGTGTTGATGTCACTATCGGTGCAACCGGTTATAACCCGTATCGTACTTCACAGCTTGCAAGTACTGATCTGTGGGTTGAAGCAGGTATGCCGCAGGAACTCGCAGATAATTATCTTGGTGCGATTAATTCGGCGATCGACAACCTGAACATGTCGTCTGATATGAAGATTCCTGGTGCACAACAGTACACAGGTGTTGTACTCGACACCGAGCTCGCTCGATACCTCGCCGGTGAAATCTCGGTAGACGAAGCACTGGCCAATATTGAAGAAGGCTGGGAAGAAATCACCGAAGACTTTGGCCGTGATGAGCAAATTGAAGCTCAGGGCCTGGCTCTTGGTGCTAAATAGATATTTGTACTAGTAACGTGCAAATTATTTAATAACCTATGCCGTCTAATGGCAGCATGCGCCAGCTGGAATTCACTTCGGCTGGCGCGACTCGGCGAGATCGTTTCGGCGAATGGGTAGACCGGAACTCCGGTACTTTCTTCATCGCGCCCGCGGTGACGCTAATTCTAATCTTCGCAATTTTCCCGACCATCTATTCGATGTTCTTCGCGCTGAGCCGCGTTAAATTTAGCGGCGACGGATTGAAGTTTCGTTATGTCGGGTTGCGTAATTTCTCTAAACAATTCGTTGGCAGTGCCGAAGTTCATTTTCTCGGCCGTACCGAGCCTGTCAACATCGTCGGAATGGCAATTTTCGCAATTGTGGTGATTGCTATTCTCTGGTGGCTGGTCCGATCTTTTAAAAGAACTACCTGGGTTGGTATGATCGGGCGCACCATTTCTGCTGCGATGGGTATATTTTTATCGTGGATACTATGCGCATCGCTACTGTCCGGCAATGCCATCGGAACGCTGTATACAACGCTCTTCTATGTTGTTGTTGGCTGCACTGTACAGTTTATCATTGGCACCGGGCTGGCGTTTTTGTGTTCCCAACCCATATCCGGTAAGAACTTTTTTCGGGTTATCTTTTTTATACCGCTGATGATCACCCCGCTGGGAGTGGGTTATGCGATGAGAATGGTAGCGGATGTTACCAAAGGACCTATTCAGCCTTTTCTGAGCGTGATCGGTGCCGAAAACTGGATTTGGTCGGCAGATGCGTGGTCAGCTCGATTCATTATGATGATCGGGGAGTCATGGCAGTGGATCCCTTTTATTTTTATTTGTATGTTAGCGGCGCTGGAGAACATACCACGTGACCATGTTGAGGCAGCACAGGTCGATGGCGCTTCAAGTTTTCAGATATTTCGCGAGATCACCTGGCCACAGATAGTGCCGGTGGCGGTGACGGTGCTTCTGATCCGCATGATTGAGGCATTCAAGATAGTCGATCTGCCAAACATCATGACCGGCGGCGGACCGGGGTCGGCTACCGAGTCGATGACGCTTAATGCGATGTATATCTGGCGTGCCAATAACCTTGGTTCTTCTGCGGCGATCGCATATCTGTTGTTGATTCTGACCGTTGTAGTGTGTGCATCATTTTTCAACTACGTGGTAGTTGGACAACTGAGAAAGACCAGCACATGAGCGACACTACGTACAGGTATCAAAAGTCAGGTCAAACCCTGATGCAGCGATTGTTTGAAGCACCGGCAGTTGGCAAGATGTCACCCGCTGCAAAAATTGTTGCCTATACCCTGCTGTTTGTTTGGTCAGCTATTGTGCTGTTTCCTATCTACTGGGTCGTCATTACCTCGTTCAAAGATGCAGCTGCTGTGAATCAGGGGCCGTTCTATATTCCGTTTGTTGATTTTCAACCAACACTGGATGCATGGCGAATCCAGTTTACTGAAGATCCCAACTGCAGCATTCCGGCGATAGGTCGACAGTTTGGTCTTCTGGCTTACAACAGTTTCGCTTTTATTGTTTCACCAATAGTCTCCATTACTCCGATGGAGCCGGAAATTTGCAAAATCTATCTGGCGTTTACAAATTCCGTAGTGATCAGTATCTTTTCAACGGCGCTTTGTGTGGTTGTTGGATCGATGGCCGCCTATGCTCTGGCACGCATTCAATACAGACCCAAGTTCGGCAATATAATGGTTTTTGTGTTGCTGATTATTGGTGTAATAGTAGTAACCACTTATTTCAAAGTTCCCTGGTGGGCTTCCACTGCAGTCGCACTCTCGCTGTTCTTTTTTCTTGTTCGTGCATTTGGTCGTCACTACAAGATGAAGCTCCGCAACGGTGACATTCTATTCTGGATAATCTCGCAACGGATATTGCCACCTATCGTTGTGGTTATACCGATTTATGTGATGTTTCAGGCAGTGAAACTGTTAGACACTCATCTCGCGCTGATACTGCTTTATGCAGTCGCCAATTTGCCGATTGTTGTCTGGTTGATGCATGATTTTTTCGCCAACCTGCCTGTCGAACTGGAAGAATCTGCGCAGCTCGACGGTGCAACCAGACTGGGAATTTTCTGGGATATTGTATTACCGCTGACACGCCCGGGTCTTGCCGCCACGACTTTGTTAATACTGGTGCTGAATTGGAACGAGTACCTCTTCGCAGTCTTTTTAGCCACGGTTAAAGTGCAGACCATGCCCATTATGGTGGCGGCAAAGAACACCGGCGAGAAAGGTATTTTCTGGTGGGAAATGTGTGCCGTCATTGTTGTGATGATCATTCCGGTGATTGTGATGGCGATATTGCTAACACGGTTCATCTCAAAAGGTGTGCTGTCCGGAGCCGTAAAGGGATAAAGCCATGTCAGACCACAATGCTTCGGTAAGATTTGAAAACGTTGAAAAGAGTTTCGGCACTGTTCGGGTACTGAATGACTTTGATCTTGAAGTAGAGCCCGGTGAGTTCGTTGTACTTTTAGGTGCATCCGGCTCCGGAAAAACAACGGCTTTAAGAATACTCTCGGGTCTTGAAACACCATCTGCCGGGCGAGTGTTTATCGAAGGACAGGATGTCACGGAAGTCCTGCCTAAATATCGAAACATCTCCATGGTGTTCCAGTCCTACGCGCTTTATCCGCACAAAACCGTGGCGGAAAATATTGGCTTTCCATTGAAGGTAAGGAAACTGCCGAAGGCTGATGTAGAGTCGGCGACCTTAGACGCTGCCACGCAAGTACAACTTGAAGGCCTGCTTGCACGTTACCCGCGTGAACTATCGGGTGGTCAGAGGCAACGTGTGGCGCTGGCGCGTGCAATTATACGCAGACCGTCGGTATTCCTGATGGATGAGCCGCTCTCCAACCTTGATGCGAAGCTGCGTGGCCATATGCGTGCAGAACTCAAGCACATGCAGCAGTCAATGGGCATTACAACCATCTATGTAACGCATGATCAAATTGAAGCCATGACACTGGCGCATCGTGTTGCCATTTTAGAAAAGGGTGTGTTGCAGCAACTGGCAACGCCCGCACAAATTTACAATGATCCGGAAAACCTCTTTGTCGCACAATTTATCGGATCACCTCCGATGAACGTTGTGCACGGCAGTTTTGAAGGCAACGAATTTATTACCGAAGGTGTTCGTATTCAGACAACAGTTCAGGGTCGTGTCGAAAAGGCGGTTATGGGTATACGACCAGAAGATTGTGCTGTAGCCGCACCTTCAGAAGGTACATTGAGCGGAAAGATCTATACCAACGAACTTATTGGTGATCACACATTGGTCACAGTTGATTGGGGTGGAGACCAGATCTCGGTAAAAGCCTCCAAAGATTTCGACGGCCAGCAAGGGGATGAAGTTGGTCTGGTAATCCCAAGCGATAAACTATTCGTTTTTGACGAGGTTACCGGAATGCGGGTGCGCTA
>CAYPDN010000352.1:0-4170 GCA_964409445.1 uncultured Granulosicoccaceae bacterium | reverse complement strand
TTCGTCAAATTCTATTGGCAGATTCTCAAAGCACATAAGCGTTTTCTTTCTTTAGTTGTATTTTAATTTTAACCAGAAACTGCGGCGACTTACCGACTTTGGGCGACTTCAACAATCGCAGCAAGATTGCCATTGGCAGCCAATAACGGTGGCACCAATTCGCTCAGGCCTGCGTTAATGTCATCGACTTTACCATTTAGCGGTTCAGTGTTGTCGCGAATAGCGACAAGTCCGCCGGCCAGTGCCGCCAGATGATCTCCACCACGCTTAAGCGAGATAAAAATTCCAATCAGATGCCAGGCCACCACAGCGACGATAACCAGCACCAGTACCAGCGAGAGTATGGTAAACAAAGTGATCATGTTATGGGTTCCCCGCACGTTGTGACAGCATGCCGGCAACAACCCCGGTTTTTGTTTCAATGTCTTCTGCCACCGGCTTCATTGCTGCGGCTGTTGCCAACGTATCATTCAAGGCCGGTACCGCTTCGGTGTGACCGACTATCTTGACACCTGCTTCAAGCATGTCTGCCAGATAGGTCTCGATATTGCGCGCTGCCGTTAATGCGCGCCCCAACAATGACAATGCTACCGGTACAATTACCAGTGCGACGATGGCTATGGTTAACCCCCATATAAAAAGTGCCAGTGTGCTCATGAGCGTTCCTCCTGCTTGAGCAGCGCTTCATGCACCCCGCCCAGTGTGCTGTCTACCGCAGTTAATCCGTTAGCTATCGCACCAAGGTTTTCATTGATGCTCGGGGCCGCAGCAGGCAAATGCGATGTCTGGCGTTCGATAGCTCTTAGGCCAAGTCTTAGTTTGGCAAGATAGCTGTCACCATGACCGCCGATACTTTCAAGTGCTGCACAAATACGGATTAGCGCATACGCTACCACCGCCAGAAATATAAGAGCTGCAAGGCAGGTGATAAAAGTCATTAAAGTAATCATGCTGTGCCCCCGCGATGCCAGATACATGTGGGGCAACTTGGGCAACTCTCCGCATGATCTTTGATGGATTGAGCGCTGCTGGCAATGCGCCCCGCTCTGCTCAAAATACCGTCAACGTTATCTGATGTTTTATAAAGTGCTGCGATATGAATGGTGTTGTTGGCAACGCGCTGTCCATTGGCCCACACTGTTGCTACTTCGTCGTCAATTGCGTCTGCGGTTTTGACAATTCTGTACAGGAGTACTGCCACTACAACAGTAACCACCGCCACTACTACAATAGCGAGCCACCAGCTTGCGATTGGGTTAGCACCTGTGAGTAGATTCATTAGCGTCTCCTTTATGCGGCGGTTTGCGGGGTGGATTCATGCGACACCGCCGCTACTATGGCTGCTGCATTTTGATCAATGGCTTGTGCGCCGCCAAGTATTTGCTCAGCCACTTCATTGGTATCACTCAACGCCCAAACCGATCTTGTGTTTTCGTCAATTTCAGCAACCACTGCACTGGCTGTTTTTGCGAGCTTAAGAATACGGTGCGCCTGATACAAAATACCAATGAGTAGCACTGCAACTACTAACACCACCACAAGTCCTGCTAAAAATCCTGCCGTCCAGAGTGTCATTGTTATGCTCTCCTCTGCTCATGTGTTTCAGCAGGTTTTCTATTAAGATAGTTTGATGCCGATTGCTGCAAGGCTTTCTGGCGCTCAGAACCGGGCGTAAACTCGGTGCCCTGCGATTTGATTTTCTCGTAGAAGTAACTGACGGCACCATCGAGCTTACCGGCTTTGCCATTTACATTGGCCCAACCCGAAGGAACATTACCCGTGTCCTTCCAGCGATCAGTTAAGTTGCGACTGCGTTGGGTAAAGTTTCTGAGATAAGATATAAAAGAGCCAGTGCCACGAGAAATCGTTGATGACACCAAAGTACCCGGCGGCTTTTTATAGAACGGTGCAAACGAGTCTGGAAAACCAGGCATAGTACAGCCGATACAAATGCCACCGGTATTCATGCAACCACCGTTATGGCCAATAGCACCACGCGACACCATGTTGCATTGCACGACAGGCCCCCAGCAGCCCAGTTCAACCAGGCATTCTGACTGGCCGTATTCGTCGGCGAACTTGCCTTCTTCATAGTTACCGGCGCGTACGCAACCACGGTGTACTGTTGATTGAAACATCCAGGCGGGTCGACCGAGTTCATCGAATTCCGGTAACGGCCCGACGCCTGCTAAAAACATTAATACCGATGCAACGGTTTCAGTGATGTTGTCACCCACCGGTGCACAACCGGGGATATTGATTGGCGGCAGCCCAAGTGTTGATAAGTAGTCTTTACCTAAGTAATCCATCACCGACATAGAGTTGGTGACGTTACCGGAAGCGGCCGGTATACCACCCCATGTTGCACAAGTGCCTACCGCTATAACCGCTGCCGCACCAGGTGCCAGATCACGCAGCCAATGTGCAGTGGGAATGGGTTGATGTGTACCATCTTCGGCTACTTCAGAACCCATCGCAGACCAATAGCCACCGAATTCACCGGCAATGGTTTCATCGGCCACTGAGCCTTCTTGTATGACTACATAAGGTGCCCCAAGCTTGCCTTCTTTGGCCAGGTAATGGGCTTTCATGAATTCTTTGCCCGCCGTGACGGACAACACCGGATGGTGGAGAATGACTTTGGGCAGACCGGGGATTGATCCGCTGATCAGTTGCTCGACTCTGGGGTTTTGCGCGCCTACCGCCGCAATCGAGCAGCCGTCGCAGCTCATGCCGGCTATCCAGAATGCGTGGACCTCAGTGACCGGGCTGTCGTCCAGACCAAAACGGGGCAGATAACCACCCTCTTTTGGCACGTTTGCTTTGGCGCGACCGTTAAGTTCAGCCATGTGATTCTCCAGCGAATACCACCATAGTATAGAGGGTTGCCCCTAGGGGAAGGTCAAGCGGCGACAATGTTACTACTTATCTAGTCGGGTACATGCCAACTTATCCAGCCGCACAAGAGCAAGGTTCATCCAGCAATGCGCAAATACAGTGCCCCGGAACCGTGTCCGGTGACTGATACAGGCGCATGAAGCGCGCTTCGAGATCTTCCTGCTTGCCCTGCAGAATCGACACTTCCAACGCCATTTCCTGACGTTTTTGATCGAGCGCACCGAGCATTCGTTGGCGCAACGTATCCGGTGCGCCGGTGTATAGGAGTTCCCTGATGGTCTCTATTGGCAAGTTCAACTGACGTAAGGCAACCACCGTTCGCGCCTGTTTAACAGCCTCTGCACTGTAAACGCGATACCCATTCTTGCCTCTTGATGACGCAGGGAGTACACCGATTTGTTCGTAATGGCGCAGTGTTTTAGTGCTAACGTCAAGTGATTCGGCCAGTTCTCCTATCAGCATTGGGGGTCTCTTGAGTGTCGTAGTTGCTGCAATAACTTTATAGTATTGCACCAGAGACCGGAGACTTCATACATTGCCTGATCGATTTGAACTAATAATTTTGACCGGTTTCCTGGGTGCTGGAAAAACGACCGTATTAAATGAATGGCTCTCCGCAGGAAAAGCAGAAGACGTAGCGCTTCTGGTCAACGAATTTGGCGCCGTGGATGTCGATGGACCCGTTTTGGATGCCACCGTGGGTGCAGGCAATCGAGTCATGAGCCTGCCCAATGGCTGCATTTGTTGTGAAGTACAGGAAGATCTGGTTGATGCGCTTATTGCACTGGCCGACGGCAGTTTGGCCAGAAAGGGAATACTGGAAACCACCGGTTTGGCAGACCCAGGGGCGATTCTAAGAGGTGTCGCTCACGATCCACGTTTAAAACCTCGTATCGATATCGTTGCCACTATCTGTGTAGCGGGTGCTAACACAATCAAAAAGCAGCTTGCCGAGTTTGTCGAAGCGCGCGCACAATTGACGCTGGCAGACCGCATTGTCTTATCAAAGATCGACTTGCTCGAAGACTCAGAAGTAAAAGCTCTGCAAGATGAAATCGCATCTATCAATCCGTTAGCCGAAATCAAACGCTACACTCAGGGTCACATCGGAGACGGCTTGTTTGATCCGATAAATACCGGGCAGGCAATTCCGGAACACACTCATCACCACTCACATGGTATCAATACATTTTCAATTCACTTGCCTCGACCGTTAGATCACGATCTTTTTCGCGACACGTTGTCATTCTGGATAATGCGGCATGCAGAAAA
>CAYPDN010000351.1:0-4236 GCA_964409445.1 uncultured Granulosicoccaceae bacterium | reverse complement strand
CCAGTTACCAAAAACTTCTGTATAGGTTGGTCCACTGCTTTTTTTGCTGCCACTTGAAAGCTTCTTACCGGTAGCAGGATCAAAGGGTGTTACCGCATGCAGCGCCAATGCATCTTCTTCGGCGTACTTATAACCTTTACCTTTTTGCGTTACCGCGTGCAGCAGAATCGGACCTGGTATTTCATTCAGGTTTTCCAGTACTTTGACGAGTGTGGGCAGGTCGTGGCCATCAACTGGTCCAAAATACTGAAAGCCCAGTTCTTCAAACATAGTGGCTGGTACCACCATACCTTTCATGTGTTCTTCTGTGCGCTTGGCAAATTCCATCACTGGTGGAAAATGTCGCAGCAGTTTTTTACCGCCTTCTCGTGCGCCGGTGTAGGTGCGGCTTGATAGTATTCTGATCAGATATTTGTTCAGTGCACCCACATTGGGTGAGATCGACATATCGTTGTCGTTGAGAATCACCAGCAGATCTGCTTTTTGATCGCCTGCGTTGTTTAACGCTTCAAACGCCATGCCTGCGGTCATCGCGCCGTCACCGATAACTGCAATGGCCTTTCTCTCTTCGCCTTTTAGTTTAGCCGCCAGTGCCATACCCAGAGCGGCGCTGATTGAGGTGCTCGAGTGTCCGACTCCGAAAGTGTCATACTCGCTTTCACTGCGCTTCGGGAAGCCAGCCAGCCCACCGTGCTTGCGCATGGTATGCATGCGGTCGCGCCGCCCGGTCAGCATTTTGTGCGGGTAAGTCTGGTGCCCGACATCCCATACTATTCGATCATGCGGTGTATTGAAGACATGATGCAGGGCGACAGTCAGCTCGACGGTGCCGAGGCTTGCGCCCAGATGGCCGCCAGTCTGTGCAACAGAGTTGATCAGATAGGTGCGTAACTCGTCAGCCAGCTCAACCAGTTGCTCGGTTGAGAAATCTTTGATGTCAACTGGCTGCTGAATTGCGCCTAACAGGGGGTAGTCATGTTTATTCAGCATCTGTTTCTACTATTTTTACTTCAACTTTGTTCACTCAGCGGGTGATTTCGTTACTTGTATCTGACCGTTCAATCAGCCGTTATAGCACTTAATGCGATCGGCTGACGATATAGCTTGCCAATTCGCGCAGCTCGTCGAATTCTGCTCCGTATCCGTCGAGCGCTGAGAGCGCACGGTCCCGCTGCTGATCGGCGTGTTTTCGAGCGCCGTCCAGCCCCATTATCGACGGAAAGGTGGGTTTATTCAAAGCGATATCGGCACCTTGCGTTTTGCCCAGGATTTCAGTGTCGCCAACTACGTCCAGGATATCGTCGACAATCTGGAAAGACAGGCCAATTGCGTCGCCATAAGTAGTTAGATTCGCCAGATCTGTTGGGTTCGAGACTTTCGCGCAGGTAGCGCCGAGGATGACGCTCGCTCGTATTAATGCGCCGGTTTTGCAGCGATGCATAGCTTCGAGCTGCTCGAGGCTCAGGGTTTGCCCGACTGATTGCAGGTCGATCGCCTGGCCGGCGGCCATACCCTCGATGCCGCTGGCGCGTCCGAGTTCATCAATCATGTCGATGATAATAGTTGCATCGAGTTGTTTTTTTAGTGAGACGGCAAGCGTAGTGAATGCAAGCGCCTGTAGTGCGTCACCTGCGAGAATTGCCGTTGCCTCACCATATTTGATATGACAGGTCGGGTTGCCACGGCGCAGATCGTCGTCGTCCATTGATGGCAGGTCATCGTGTACGAGGGAATAGGCGTGCATGTATTCAATCGCGCACGCTGGTACATCGAGAATGTTCGGGTCTGCGCCGAAGGCTTTACCGGTGGCGTAGACCAGTACTGGACGTACACGCTTGCCACCATTCAGGGTGGCGTAGTGCATTGCGGCCTCAAGCGTTGTGCCGGTCTGTTTTATGGCGGGAAGGTTTTTTTGTAGCGCGTAGTCTACTCTTTTGCGGTATTTTTCCAGCTGCTCAGTGATCTGAGCTGTCACGATTCAAAATCCTCGAGCTGGCCGTCTTTGGCTCCTTTGTCTGCCATCAAAATTTTTATTTTCTTCTCGGCGTCAGTCAGGGATTGCTGGCAGAATTTACTCAGCTTCATGCCACGTTCGAATTGCACTAAAGACTCTTCGAGAGACTGTTCGCCTCCTTCAAGGTTTTCTATTAGATTTTCCAGCTCTCCCAGTGCATCTTCAAATTTTGTGCTCTTGGGTATTGCTGCAGATTTTTTGCTCATGCCATAGCCTTAAAATAATTAGGCGTAACTAGTTGGAAGTTACAAATTTTTTGAGTTGCCAAATTTAAAGTCACTCAGTTCTTATTTACCCCGGTTCTTAATCACTCCCGCTATTAATCAAAGATGGTCGAGTGCGTCGGTCAATCTTTTTACTGCAATAACTTCAAGACCTTTGATTTCGGATCGGGGTTTATTCGCGAAGGGAATGATTGCGCGTGTAATACCATGTTTCTGTGCTTCAACCAGTCGTTCCTGTCCGTTGGTGACAGGTCTTACTTCTCCTGATAGTCCAATTTCTCCAAAAACTGCGAGCTTGTTGTCGAGGGTGATATCCCTGAAAGATGACACCGCGGCTAACAACACCGGCAAGTCTGCGGCGGTTTCAGAAATGCGCACACCACCGACGATATTAATGAATACGTCCTGATCATGCATGGTAACACCGGCGTGGCGTTGCAGCACCGCCAGCAACATATTCAGTCGGTTTTGCTCCAGCCCCAGAGTGACTCGCCTCGGGTAGCTGCCATGACTGCCGGTGACCAGTGCCTGAGCTTCCACCAGCAGTGGCCGCGAGCCCTCGCGGGTCACCATGATCACAGAGCCCGCGACTGGTTCATCGTGGCGCGACAAAAACAAAGCAGATGGGTTCTTGACTCCCTTCAGGCCGGTTTCTTCCATCACGAATACACCGAGCTCATTGACTGCGCCAAAGCGATTTTTTATCGCACGGATTACCCGATAACGGCTGTTGGTGTCGCCCTCAAAGTACAACACGGTATCGACCATATGTTCGAGCACGCGGGGTCCTGCCAGTGCGCCTTCTTTGGTTACGTGGCCTACAACGAACATAGCGATATTGCTTTGCTTTGCGAAGCGTACAAGGTGTGCCGCTGACTCGCGCACCTGAGCGACGGAACCCGGTGCAGACTGCAATGCATCTGTGTAGACCGCCTGAATAGAATCCACCACCATAATTTGTGGCTGATCTTTTTGCGCGTGTGCAGTGATTGTCTCGACACTTGTTTCAGTTAACAGGCGCAGATTTTCGGCAGGCAAACCCAGCCGTCTGGCGCGCAGAGTCACCTGCTGTAACGACTCCTCACCAGTGACATAGAGTGTCGGGTAGTTGTTCGAAATTGCTGCCAGACACTGGATTAGCAAAGTTGATTTACCAATACCCGGGTCGCCTCCGATCAGTGTGACTGAACCTGGTACCAGGCCACCGCCGAGCGCGCGGTCCAGCTCGCCGAGGCCGCTGCTGACGCGAGGTTCTTCCTCAAGGCTGACGTTTTCTATGGAGGTGATCACCGATTTACCGGCGTAGCCGTCAAATCTGGTGGATTTTTTAGCGCTGGCAGTTGTCAGAGATTCTTCAAGCGTATTCCATTCGCCACAGTCGGCGCACTGGCCGCTCCATTTTGGCGACAACGCTCCGCAGGCTCTGCAACTGTATGTGAGTTTGGTTTTGGCCACACCTGCGCCTGCAGTAAACAATTGCGCTATTGTACCTGTAAGCGTGCATCTATCGCACTGCGACACAAACTATTTTAATCTGCGGAGTTGTTTTTTTCTTAAGGAAATCCCGACTCGTTAGTTCAAGTATGGCATCGACTGGGTTATCTTAAATTCTGCGCTGTAAAAACGGGTATATCGATAATGAAAAGCATCAATCTGGCCGACAAATTGTCTGGTATTTCAGATCACTGGACACCGAAAATTGTCGCTGATTTCAACGGCCATGATGTCATGGTGGTTAAGGTGCAGGGTGAGTTCAACTGGCACTCGCATGCAGATACTGATGACTTTTTTATGGTGTTGTCGGGCCAGCTAACTATTCAGTTGCGTGACGGTGATGTTGTGCTGAATCCAGGTGAGTTGTACGTAGTGCCGAAGGGTGTAGAACATTGCCCTCGCGCGGAAGTTGAAACTCAACTGTTATTAATAGAACCTGTCGGTACACCGAATACCGGAGATGAAGAAACGGCGGTAACAAAAGATAGAATCTGATTAACTATG
>CAYPDN010000350.1:0-4241 GCA_964409445.1 uncultured Granulosicoccaceae bacterium | reverse complement strand
TCCGCACAAACACAATCCATTTCCAGTTGTGGACTCACCAGCTTATACCCGGCATTTTCTACATTTTGGCGCAACGCTCGCAACGTGGATTCTTTCAAGCCTATTTCAGAAACCCGATTACACTCCTGGCAGATTAAAAACTGCGGCACGCCATGTTTATGGTCACAGGTGATATGGTCGCAGGCAACGAATCGATTGGCGAGCTTTAGCTTATGCACCAGCTGTTCTTTCTCTAAGAATTCGAGAATTCTGTACACAGACATAGGAGGCATCGATTCTCCCAGCTCGTCCCGACAGTAGTCTGCCAACTCATAGGCGGATAGCGCTTGTTTTGATTGCAGCAATCCCTGCAACACAACCTTTCTTTTCTCAGTCAGCTTGCTGCCACTCTCCAGACATTGCGCCTGAGCATGGGCGAGAGTTTTCTTTACGCTGCTCATCGGCCTTTTCTCATTTTTGGTATGACAGAAATCAACCTCATCCTACATTAAATCGAGTTTGCTACGTCAACATTAGTTTTGTGTTGCCAAATACAAATGATATATCATATCATTAGCTGGCCTTGGGCAATTGGAAATCTCGCCCTGAACATTCACCGATACCGCTCAAATTATTAACCCACAAGGATTATCATGACCGCTTTGTTTCGGATTGCCGCGACGGCTTTCTTTGCGCTTGGCATGCTACTTACCACGGTCTCGCATGCAAAAGAACTGACTATAAGTGTCGCCTTCGGACCTGATGCTGAAGTACCGGACCCGCGTGCAGGCTATAACGGCTGGCTGTCCAATCAGACAGGTGTGACTGAAACACTGATGGGTATTGATTATGATTTAAATCTCTATCCACGGGTGGCTGCAGGCATTCAACAGACCGCACCAACGACCTGGAAAGTAACGCTGAATGATGATGTTAAATTCCACGATGGCACTCCCGTCACAGCCGAAGCCGTAATCGACTCGATAGCGGCCATATCAGATGAAGACAGCGCTGGTCATAATGCCCGCGTATCGAAGCTACTGGATCTTGCAGGCATGTCGGCAGATGGAGATCAGGTGGTGGTATTTGAAACCAACAGCCCGAATGCGGCATTCCCGTGGACTCTGTCTGAGCCTGGTATCGCGGTACTTGGTGAAGCATCTGACGACTTCCCAATAAACGCTACCGGTCCCTATGTTTTTCAAGAGGCGATTCCTGAGCAGCTCTACCGTGCGAAAGCCAACGCTGACTTTCGGTTAGGCGCTCCTGGTCTGGACGGTGTGCAGGTTGTTGTTGCAAGTGATCCTGCGACCGCAGCACTGGCATTCGAAGCCGGTGAAGTCGACATGGTAATAAACTACCCGGAAGCAGATTTTGAACGCATTCAAAGCACTGGCGCACTGGGTTTTTCTGCACCAACTGCTCGTTTATATTTTTATACGGTTAACGCTGCCAGTGGCCCATTGGCAAACCCACTGATCCGTCGCGCTGTATCGATGGCCATTGACCGAGAAGGTATTGTCCAGGCCGCACTGTCTGGTGTGGGTGGTGTCCCGGCAGGCACAGTTTATCCGGATGGCAAAGGCTGGGCGGCTGACATTAAAGCAGTTTACGATCCTAAGAAAGCTGAGGCGCTGCTGGCTGAGGCTGGTGCGGTGAAGGACAACGGACAGTGGATGCTCGATGGCGAGAAACTTGAAATCGATATCGTCACCTATTCAAGCCGTGCGGCACTGCCACCGACTGCAGAGCTGACTCAGGCCTTCCTGCAGGCGATTGGTGTTGCCGCAAACGTGAGCGTTGGTGAGTACGGTGCCAGTGCCGATGCAATTGCCGATGGCTCAGCTGATCTGTTTTTGCAGGCCTGGGTTACCACACCACAGGGCGATCCTGGTGCGGTGCTTGAGGCATTGTTGAAGTCAGATGGTGGTTCCAACAGTGGCAAGTATGCAAATGCAGACCTTGACGCATTGCTTGAGCAGGGTCGCGAAACCTTTGAGCATGAAAGGCGTAAAGAGATTTACAATAAGGTGCAGGAAATTGTCGCGAATGAAGCAGCGCTTATTCCTGTATTCCATGTCAGTCAGGTTAATGTAGCTCGCGCAGGACTTACCGGTTATGCAGTGCATCCAACAGAGACGTACTGGATCACGCACGAGACTACTATGGCCAAATAAAGCTCGTTATGGCCAAATAAGCTTAACTTTTGGCAAAGCAACTTTCTTTAATGACGTTATCTGTCACCGGCCTGAGTGTTGAACGCTCGGGCCGGACCCTTCTTCACCCGACCTCGTTAACCATTAGCGCTGGTGAACGGATTGGACTCGTTGGTGCGTCCGGCTCTGGTAAATCGACACTCGGACATACACTGATCGATACCTTGCGCGCACAAGGCAGACGCGTTGCCCATGTTCCCCAAAGTCCTGATGAAGCGCTCGATCCACTGCGCAGCATGTCGTTTCACTGGCGAGAGGCAGAGCGCGCGAATGGCAGTGAGCCAGACATGGCGCTGCAACAACAACTTTTTATAGCGCTTGGTATAGAAGGCGGTAATACTCGAAAACGTCCGTGGCAATGGAGTCGCGGTATGCAGCAGCGTTTTGTTCTTGCGATGGCTCTGATTGGTACACCGGAGTTGATTGTGCTGGATGAACCTACCTCTGCACTCGACCCGGTGATTGCTGCCGGCACGATGAAGCTGCTCGATACTGTCCTCAGTGATAATAATGAAACCGCCATGCTTCTGATCACTCACGATCTCGGCTTAGCGGCTCGACGCGTTAATCGGTTAATGGTGATGGACGAAGGTCGGATTGCTGAAGATGCGGCCACCGACCAGTTACTTGAAAGACCGCTGACACCAGCCGCTGCCGCACTGGCTGCGAATCGAAGCTGGCTTGCCGTTCCGAGTTAAAAGTTCAATGTTGGCCGTGTTAATAACAACATGTTGAGAGTGGATAACGTCTCCGTTAAGCGCGGTCGGATGTTGACGCTTAACAACATATCTCTCTCGCTGCCGGCGGGTCGAACGCTTGCGGTGGTAGGCGAAAGCGGTGCAGGTAAATCCACACTGATCGCCGCAGTACTTGGCTTGATAAAGTTATACGGCGGGCGTATCAGCTGGTGCGATAAAGCGGTTCAGCTGTGGCGCCCGTCACTGGTAATGCAGGAACCCCGCGCTGCTTTTAACCCGTTGATCAGTATTCGCCAAACACTATTGGAACCACTGACGGCGATGGGTATAAAACCACCGCTGGGTAAACTGGAAGCACTTTGTGAGCAGCTCGAGTTGCCACTGGATTTACTCGAAAGACGACCGGGTGAAATTTCGATTGGTCAGGCGCAGCGCGCAGGGATTATCCGTGCACTTATCGCGGCCCCTCCACTGGTTCTTTTTGACGAACCGCTTTCTGCACTGGATGCGGTAACGCAAAAACATACAGCCCGATTAATTAGCGACTTACAGGCTGAACATGGTTTTGCTGCATTAATAGTTACCCATGATCTTGGATACGCAGCAGCGCATAGTGATGAGATAGCAGTATTGCGTGCAGGGCGTCTTGAAGAGGTAACCAGCGCCGCCGAATTTATCAGGTCTCCACAGACAGAATATGGCTGCATCCTGCGTGATGCAGCAGTGGCTTTGGGTGCGCTGGAGCAGACTGCGTGATGCGGGTGTTTTTTGGATTGCTGTTACGTGCAGTCGTGGTTTTGAGCGGCACTGCGCTGGCTACTTTTACGCTGCTTTGGCACGCACCGGGGGACCCGGCGCTGGCCATTGCAATGGCGCGTTACGATTCAATCGTAACAACTGATATTGTTGACCTTGTGCGTGCAGAGGCCGGGCTCGATGCTGGCTTCTGGTCTGCATTCAAAGCCTGGGCATCACCGTTGCTGGTCGGCGACTTCGGCCAGTCATCGGTCAACGGCAGACCGGTGCTGCCGGATCTTTTGTCTGCGATTTTCTATACCGTTCCACTGGCGTTGGCAGGTCTGGCCATTGGTCTGATTATCGCGGTGCCACTGGCGGTTATTGCGGCAAGTAGGCAAGGCGGGCTTATTGATCGGTTTGCTGTGGCAATCGCTTCACTGGGTGCGGCAATTCCGGCTTACTGGCTTGGGCTGTTATTGATTTTACTTTTTGCAGTTAAACTTTCCTGGTTACCTGCCATGGGAGCACGTACCCCGTTGCATATGCTGCTGCCCGCTCTGACCCTTGGCTTAGGTGTGGCAGCAGCATTAACCCGAATCATTCGTTCCGG
>CAYPDN010000349.1:0-4248 GCA_964409445.1 uncultured Granulosicoccaceae bacterium | reverse complement strand
GACAGGCGCGTTGGAATGGTAAAAATTGTCCGCGTGCATGATGAAGACGCAGTAGACGACACTCCCTCAAGCGATAACCAGGCGCTCTAAATGACAGCAACTGAATATGCGGTAGGAGCCTTTTTTATAGCGGTTGCACTGTTCGGTATAATCGATGCGATCAGAACTCCTTTGATCGTAAAGCGTTTTTATCGTGACAGGAAATTTCGTGACAATGGCAAGCTAACGCTCGAGACTGCAGCCACAGCCCGTATTCTTGATGCTATGTACACCGAGCATCACTACAGTGATTCAGGTCAGCATCCGAACATCGCGCAGTTTAAAGCCTGGTCTAAGAATCGTCGTAACTTTACTCTCAGCAAAGCGACGCGCAAACGCAACCGTGCGGCCTGGTCTGTGACGGTAATTGATGGCGACTATGACGGATTGTCTTGTCTGGTTTTACCGACAGTGGTACCGGAGGCTGTCGCCTACGTGGCAAACGGTGAAGATATTGATTTTGGCGATGATGTGCAAATGGCCAATCGCTATCACATTACAACCACAGATTCAGAGTTGATTCGCTCGGTGCTGGTAGATGATGTCAGGGAATTTTTACTGCAGCCAGACGTTATCTTTATGGAGCTGACTGATAAGCAAATGGTTATAAAGAGAAGCTGGTCTGCACACAAGGTACTGGATAGACTCGAGGAAGAGTTAAACGTTGCTGTTGCGATTCAAAAATCTCTTGCAAAAGCGCGCGCTCAGGCTTGAGTGGAATAGTTAAGCAGGTTGGCAGTATTAATCGGCTTATCGTTTCACGAACCTCACAAACATTCTTAGCCGTTTACCTAAAGCGACAAACGGGTGTAGTTTCGGCGTTAAGCGAAAATACTACGACTGGATTTAGCCAGCCTTCCATTGTGATCTCGACCGGTAACGGCGACCAGGCGCTCAGGCTGTTTTCGATACAAGTGCCTTGGAAAACTGGTTTCAACACTTGCGCCTGATGCAGGTTCGATCAACACGTTGCGGCTGGTGCCAGAGCGTATTGCATAAGCACATCTTTCAAAAATTGAATTAATATCAAAGGTCTGATTGCCAGCGTGGATGATGCCAGGGTAGACGTGTCGTACAATAATTAGCTGCTTGCTGTGGTTGGTTAGCTGGACCGCGGGCTCCGGGTCAACAGATAAAGATATGGTCAGTTCTGTGCCGGATGAATTTACTGGCACTGTAATCTCATCCAGTTCTGGCTGGCTGGCTTCACTGCTGTAGAGCGAGTTTGCTGTGATAACTCCGGGTGCGACTGCAATCACGGCAGAGCCTCCGAGTACTTTCAGTGTTTTTCTTTTCTTTGAATCAACCATTTAGCTCCGCTCCAAATACGATCTGATTTTTATCTTATAGTGTTTGCATCTTATAGTGTTCGCCTGGCGCTTATTTCAGATTGCCACAGTTTGTGACAATTAAGTGGCAAACACTTCAATGTTTCTGGAAGCTTCTAACAAAGCACCCTTAAAGATCGAGATACCAAACACACCAGTGCTTTTTGTGACCCTGACTGAGTGATATAGTTCGTTCTTTACTCATCGGGATATTCACTATGGACAAGTCCGAATTAGTGCTGGAAATATTTAACGACTACGTTTGACCCTGGTGTTACCTCAGTACCGTGCGTATTGAACGAATCCAGAAAAAATATAATGTAGCTATCAATTTTGTTCAGTTTCCGCTGCATCCGGAAACTCCTGAAGAAGGGCGAACGCTCGAATCGCTTTTTAATACTTCACCGTCTGAGATCGCTCAGAAGAATCAACACATGAAAGGGCTGATGGAGCAGGAGGGTTTGCCTTATGGTGAGCGCACTCATACCTACAACAGCAGAAAAGCTCAGGAGCTTGCCAAGTGGGCTGATACGCAAGCCGGTGGCAACAAGATTCACGATGCGCTGTTTAGAGCATATTTTGTAGACGGCAAAAACGTTGCTGACACAGAAGTGCTGCTTGCTGTCTGCAAAGATCTCGGTCTTGATGTTAACGCCGCGACCGAAGTATTGAGTGATGGCAGCTATAAAGAATCTGTAGATGCGGACTGGAAGAAATCCCGTGACTATGGCGTTACCGGCGTGCCGACTTATGTAGTAGCGCAAAACGGTATTGTGGGTGCACAACCATTTGAGGCAATTGAAAAGCTGGTTCAGGATGCCGGTGCTGTTGAGCGAGGGTAGTGGGCATCCAACACTACCGGGCTCTGTTCTTAGCGTCGACTGATTCGATCTGCGGCATGTAGAGTGTGATGTATAATCTCAAGATGGCCGGTGAGCCCGGCCATTTTTGCAATCGAAGTTGGTTTAAGGCTGCCTATAATCAGGCAATCAATCAGGCAATCTCAAACAGTGCTGCAGCACCCATACCGCCACCGACGCACATGCTCACAACAACATACTTTGCTTTGCGTCTTTTGCCTTCTATTAGCGCATGCCCGGCTGTTCGTGCACCGGTCATGCCGTAAGGATGGCCAATAGAAATAGAGCCGCCGTTTACGTTGTATAGAGCGGGATCAATACCCAGCTTGTCGCGACAGTACAGGCATTGAACTGCGAATGCTTCATTTAGTTCCCAAAGCCCAATGTCAGATACTTTCAAACCATGTTGCTTTAGAAGCTTAGGAATTGCGTATATAGGACCGATACCCATTTCATCCGGTTCACAACCTGCGACCGCCATGCCTCGGTAAATGCCAAGTGGTGACAGATTGCGCTTTGACGCAAGCGTTGCATCCATCACAACACAGGCGGATGCGCCATCTGAGAGCTGACTTGCATTGCCTGCAGTGACTGTCCCGTTTTCAAGAACGGCATTCAGGCCCTGCAGGTTTTCAAGTTTGGTGCCTGGTCGGTTGCCTTCGTCTTTTGCAAGAGTTACCTCTTTAAAGCTCTCTTCTTTGGTTTCTTTGTCGACGATTTTTTGTGTTGCATCAATTGCTACTATTTCATCGTCAAACAGGCCAGCTTCTTGTGCGGCTGCAGTGCGTTGCTGTGATGACAGGGCGTACTCATCCTGCATTTCGCGTGTAACATTGTACTTTTCTGCAACTACTTCAGCAGTTTGTAGCATGGGCATATAAGCATGCTCTGACATCGCTGTGACTGATGGATCTTTTTCACTGGATATCCACTCAAAATAATGATGTTGCACCTGGGAGATGTTGTCCTGACCACCAGCGACACACACTTGCATGCCGTCAACCATAATTTGTCTTGCCGCAATGGAAATAGCCATTAGACCTGACGAACATTGTCTGTCGATGGTTTGCGCTGCGACAGTAGCTGGTAAGCCTGCAGCCAGCGCCGAGAGTCTGCCGACGTTGTTGCCCCCAGTGCCGGCTGTTAGAACTGCACCGATGATGGCGTCGTCAATCTCTGCTCCATCAACCGATGATCGATCGACAGCATGTTTGATGGCATGGCCCATCATGGTGGGGGATTTGATGTTGTTTAGAGATCCCCGGAAGGCGCGTCCAATGGGTGTGCGTGCGGTAGAGACAATGACAGCGTCGTTCATAGTAAGCGCTCTTTGTTTTGGGCGCGGCGCACCCTGGGTTGAATGGACATGGGTTGAATGGACTGCCGGGTATGGCTGGTCACGTAGAACTGGTTAATCCAAGTTTATTATAAATGCCACGCGAAGATAATCGCATTAGCGGCGTTGCCGGCAAGATGTCTGATGGCCTGGCTTCAGGAGCCGGCAGGCAATTTAACGGTAATTCTCGCACCACTGGCTGTATTGTTTGAGATCGCCAGTGAACCACCGTAGCCCTCAATTAGCTCGCGAGTAATTGCCAGGCCAATACCTTGTCCCTCTATTTGGGTGTCCGCGCGTTCACCGCGCTTTAGCAATTTATCTTGTGATCCGTCCGGAAAGCCTGGCCCGTCATCGTCAATTGTCACGCTTATCATGCCGGCTGATTTGCTGCTTTCCAAGGTGATTACCTGTGCGCCGTACTTGCAGGCGTTCTCGAGCAGATTGCCAAATATTTCCATCAGATCGGCTTCCTGAACGCGGGCACTGATGCGCTCATCGATTTTGTTGCGGAACTGCACGCGGCGCTGATGGTAGACCTTTTCCAGTGAGCTGATAATCCGGTCTGCAGGACCTGCCAGTGATGTCGGGGCGGTTAGCAGTCTTTGGGTGCCGGCGTCAGCGCGCTTGATATGGTAACTGACGATCTGTTCCATTCTGTCGGCTTGTCTTATTTGTTCTTGTG
>CAYPDN010000348.1:0-4252 GCA_964409445.1 uncultured Granulosicoccaceae bacterium | reverse complement strand
CGTGTCATGATCGACTCAATGCCTGCCAGAATCTCAGAAAAAAAAGGGTTGCTCAGGTTGGGTATTAGAACGGCAACGGCCCCGGTTCGCTGCAGGCGCAGATTCCGTGCAGAGTGGTTGACCCGATAGCCAACCTCTTGTGCTGCCTGCAACACGTTTTCGCGTGTTTCTTTTGAGACTGTATCGGTCTTGTTCAGTGTGCGGCTGACCGTGGCGGTTGATACACCAGCCAGACGCGCAACGTCCTTGACGCTTGGGGTACGAGACATAGGCGCAATAGGGTAAAGATAATCGAATTTGTGCAATGTAATCGATTACATCTTATGGCATACTCCTCCCACTCTCAAGAAAAAACGCCTTTTTCGGTATCCTTGGGATGATCAATCAACTTGGAGGAGTTATGCAAAATCCTGTATCCGTCAGCACTAAGCTGACTAAGAATCTTATTGCCGCCGCTGCAGCCGTCACCACCTGTGGTGTGCTCAGTACAACCGCAGTCGCAGCTGACTTAGAAGTCACGCACTGGTGGACATCAGGCGGTGAAGCCGCTGCTGTGGCAGAGTTTGCCAAAGCCTTTGACGCAACTGGAAACAAATGGGTTGATGGTGCCATTGCCGGTTCAGGTGGCACGGCCAGACCTATCATCATCAGTCGTATACTCGGTGGTGATCCTATGGGTGCCACACAGCTCAACCACGGTAAGCAGGCGCAGGAACTTATTGAAGAAGGTTTGTTGACAGACCTGACCGAGATTGCAGAAAAAGAAAACTGGAAAGATATTGTATTTCCGAGTTCTTTGCTCGAAGCCTGCACGCTCGATGGAAGAATCTATTGTGCACCGGTGAATATTCACTCAGCACAGTGGCTGTGGCTCAGTCACGGTGCATTCAAGGAAGCAGATGTGGATGTTCCTGCCAATTGGGCTGAGTTTGTTGCAGCAGCGCCAAAGTTGAAAGAAGCAGGTATCCAGCCACTGGCAATGGGTCAGCAGGGTTGGCAGCAAAACCTCGCGTTCGGCACAATCACAATTGCTGTGGCCGGAATGGAAGCGTGGAAGGAAGTTTCAGTCAATAAAAACATTGAAGTCGCATCAGGACCTGAGTACAAAAAGGTCTTTGAGGCTGTTGTTGAAGCGCGTGAACTCGCCAAAGGCTCAGATGTTCAGGACTGGAACCTTGCCACCAATATGGTCATCACAAACAAAGCAGGTGGTCAGATCATGGGTGACTGGGCGCAGGGTGAATTCCAGGTAGCGGGACAGGTTGCAGGTGAAGACTACACTTGTTTGCCAGGTCTCGGTGTAAATGAAATTCTCGACACCGGTGGTGACGCATTCTACTTCCCGGTGGTTAAAGACGAGGAAACCAAGAAAGCCCAATTGGAGCTTGCCTCCTTACTGGTATCACCAGAAGTGCAGGTTAACTTTAACCTGAAAAAAGGATCGCTTCCTGTTCGTGGTGATATTGATCTTTCGACCGCTAACGATTGCATGCAAAAAGGTTTGAAGATTCTTGCAGACGGAAATGTTCTGCCTTCAGGTGACATGGCACTTTCACCGGACACGCAAACACAAATCGAAGACCTGATGGCCGAATTCTGGTCATCTGATATGTCTGCAGAAGATGCGCAGGCAAACTACGCATCAATTATTGAATCTTCCGAATAGTTCGGCAGATTTGTCAGGGGCTTGTCTTAAGCCCCTGATAGTTTCTTCTATTTAATCTTATGGCTACTCAGGGCAGACCGCCCAGCAGGCTATTTAACAATCTTTCCGCAAAGATTGCTTCGATTCCGATGATACTCACCGTGCTGGTGGTCTTTGTTGGCGGAACGACGTGGACGGTTGTTCATTCATTTACCAAATCAAAGTTATTGCCGAAACTGAATTTTGTTGGTTTCGATCAATATGAACGATTGTGGGGTACCCGGCGCTGGTTGGTGTCGATTGAAAACCTCGCCTTGTATGGTTTACTTTCTCTGATATTTACATTGGTCATTGGCTTTGCGCTGGCCGCGATGCTTGATCGCAAGATCCGTGGTGAAAATGTATTCAGGACCATATTTCTTTATCCGTTTGCGCTGAGTTTTATTGTCACAGGTCTCGCCTGGCAATGGATACTTAACCCCGATCTCGGTCTGCAACAAGTCGTGCGTGATCTGGGCTGGGCCTCTTTTGAACTGAATCCGCTGAATAATCCGGACACTGTCATGTACGGTGTGCTCGTTGCAGGTTTATGGCAGGGAACCGGTTTGATCATGGTGATCATGCTTGCAGGGCTCAGAGGTATAGATGAAGACATCTGGAAAGCTGCGCGCGTTGACGGGATAGGGACTGTTAAAACTTACCTGCGAGTGATTATCCCGATGATGCGGCCTGTTTTCGTGACCGCGCTGGTCTTGATCGCAAGTGGGATTATCAAGTTATATGATCTGGTTGTCGCCCTGACTAACGGAGGGCCGGGTCTGTCATCGGAGGTGCCGGCCAAATATGTCATCAATTATATGTTCCGTGCTCAAAATCTGGGGCAGGGTTTTGCGGCATCAACAATGATGCTTCTATCGGTTGTGATAATTTTAATACCGTGGGCATATCTTGAGTTTGGGGGTAGGAAACGTGGTTGATCAAAGTATCGAACCATCCGGACCCAAACCGCGCAAAACATTTTCGCGAACCAACATTATGCTGTACGGAACGCTAATTGTGGTGGCGCTTTATTATCTGCTGCCACTGTATGTGATGATTGTGACATCACTTAAAGGCATGCCGGAGATTCGGCTGGGTAATATTTTCTCGCCACCGCTTGAAATCACATTTCAGCCATGGGTAAAAGCCTGGGCAGAAGCGTGTACGGGTATTAATTGTGATGGACTGAGCCGCGGCTTCTGGAACTCGGTGCGTATATTAGTACCCTCTGTCATACTTTCTATTGCCATTGCGTCGGTTAATGGTTATGCGCTGGCGCGATGGAGATTCAAAGGCTCAGAGTTTTTTTTCGCCATTCTGATGGTTGGGGCGTTTATTCCGTATCAGACAATGCTATATCCGCTGGTGATCATCTTAAGAGAAATTGGACTGATGGGGAGTATCTGGGGATTGGTGCTGGTGCATACCATTTTCGGTATGCCAATTCTGACACTTCTTTTCAGAAATTACTTTGCAGGCATCCCTGAAGATTTACACAAAGCAGCACGCGTCGATGGCGCTGGCTTCTGGGGCATCTATTTTCGCATTATGCTGCCAATGTCTATTCCGATTTTTGTTGTTGCGATGATTCTTCAGGTAACAGGTATCTGGAACGACTTTTTATTTGGTGTTATCTACACAAAGCCAGATACCTACCCGATGACGGTACAGCTCAATAACATCGTCAACTCTGTACAGGGAGTTAAAGAATACAATGTCAATATGGCCGCCACGCTGCTGACTGCCGCCGTACCGTTGTTGCTGTACTTTGTTTCCGGAAAACTTTTTGTCAGAGGTATTGCTGCGGGAGCGGTTAAAGGATGAATCAGGATGCAACACATTCTGTCGAGGTGCGTGATCTCGATTTGTCGTTCGGTTCTATAGAAGTACTTAAAGGTTTAAACCTTGAGATAGCACAGGGTGAGTTTCTGGTGCTGCTTGGCTCCTCTGGTTGCGGAAAGTCGACCTTACTCAATTGCATTGCAGGCCTGCTTGATGTGACTGGCGGCCAGATTTTTATACAGGGTAAGAATGTCACCTGGGCTGAACCCAGTGAACGCGGAATCGGTATGGTGTTTCAAAGCTACGCGCTGTATCCGCAAATGACAGTGAAAGGCAATTTATCGTTCGGGTTAAAAAACCAGAGAATGCCAAAGGCAGAAATAGAGCAGCGGGTAGCAAGGGCTGCCGAAATCCTGCAAATTGAGCCTTTGCTGAAACGCAAACCCGGTGCACTATCCGGCGGACAACGTCAGCGGGTGGCCATTGGTCGTGCACTGGTGCGCGATGTTGACGTATTCCTGTTTGATGAGCCGCTATCCAACCTCGACGCTAAACTTCGCACCGACTTACGCGTTGAACTGAAACTGCTGCATCAGCAACTCGGCAATACAATGATCTATGTAACACATGATCAGGTCGAGGCGATGACTCTGGCAGATCGAATCGCCATTATGAAGGACGGTGTCATTCAACAGCTTGATGCTCCGAATACTATCTATTCAAAACCGCGGAACAAGTACGTGGCAGACTTCATCGGTTCACCGGCAATGAACTTTTTTAAAGGCA
>CAYPDN010000347.1:0-4277 GCA_964409445.1 uncultured Granulosicoccaceae bacterium | reverse complement strand
TGCTCATCCACCAAAATATTGCGCAACTCGAATTCAGCACCCAGATTGGCATCGTGCACCAGCTCCGGTAACGCGTTGGATAAGCCACCGGCACCAACATCGTGCATAGACAATATTGGTGAGTCGTCGCCAAGCGCGACACAGTGATTAATCACTTCCTGACAACGGCGTTGCATTTCCGGGTTGCCGCGCTGCACAGAGGCAAAATCCAAAGATGTATCACCCTGCCCGCTCGCCACAGAAGACGCAGCACCACCACCCAGACCAATCAACATAGCAGGCCCGCCGAGTACAACAATCGGGCTGCCTTCAGGCACGGGTTTTTTGTACGTGTTGAGCGGCCTGATATTACCCAGCCCGCCTGCAATCATTATTGGCTTGTGAAAACCACGCCATTCAGCACCATGCGCCGTCGGTACAGCACATTCCCAGGTGCGGAAGTAACCCGTTAGATTCGGACGACCAAATTCGTTATTAAATGCAGCCGCGCCAATCGGCCCTTCCTGCATTATCTGAAAAGCAGACGCGATGTGCTGCGGTTTACCGGCATGTTGTTCCCACTCATGCGTAAAGCCCGGAATCCGAAGGTTCGATACACTGAAACCACATAAGCCAGCTTTCGGCTTAGCACCGTTACCGGTCGCACCTTCATCACGTATTTCGCCACCGCTTCCGGTCGCAGCCCCAGGGTATGGACTGATCGCCGTCGGGTGATTATGCGTCTCTACTTTTATCTGTATATTGATCGCTTCCGCTGTGTAAGTGTAAGCACCGCTATCCGGGTGAGCCATAAAGCGGTTACCTTCAAACCCTGTTATTACAGCTGCGTTGTCATCATAGGCGACCAATGTACCTTGCGGCTGCGCGCTGTGGGTTTCGCGAATCATTCCGAACAGCGACTTGTCAGCGACAGCGCCGTCTATTACCCAGTCTGCATTGAAGATTTTATGCCTGCAATGCTCTGAGTTTGCCTGTGCAAACATCATAAGCTCAGTATCTGTCGGGTTGCGACCAAGCTTGATAAAGCTGTCTACCAGATATTCAATTTCATCAGCAGATAATGCAAAGCCATAAGTGCTGTTGTCTTTCTGCAGTTGTTCTACGCCACCACCCAATACATCTATTTCTACAAGAGGAGCTGGTGGTTTGTCGGTAAACAGCACTTCCGATTCACTGAGATCGGCAAGTACCATCTCCGTCATGCGATCAAAAAAGAGTGGCTGACTACCCTCATCGATTGGCTCGTCTGCAAACCACGCAGTACCGCGCTCAATTCGCAGAACATTGTGCAGCCCACAATTGTGAGCAATGTCAGTTGCCTTAGACGCCCATGGGGAAATAGTACCGGCACGTGGAACGGTTATAAGCGCTGGAGAGATGTCTCTTACAACCTCCGCAGCCAGCAACTCCTGCAGATGTGCTGTGTTATCAGGTTGAAGTTTACCGTCGACGAAATAAACCGTTCGTGCGGATAGCTGTGACAGTTTGGGGCACTTGCTCAACAATGCCTCGACGCGAAATGCAGACATTGCATTGCCGCCAATCAGCACCAACATTTGCTTGATCCCTGATTTCAATTGAGATTATGTGGTGTAGAACCACGGGGCACTCAATTATGCCATAGTTGTGTACGACCAGTGGCAATATCCGACTACTCCCCTCACCTCGGGCACCGCTGACTTTTTACCCCACTCCGATGCTTTTACTACCCGATGCTTTCACCAGGATATAAAAAAGCCCGCGACAGTGGCGGGCTTTGATATTTTATTGAAAGCGATTGAAGATTATCTGGCGATAAGATCCACTCGACGGTTGCGGGCACGACCCTCTGCAGTATCATTGCTGTCAATCGGTGTCGTCTCTCCTACTGCGTCGACAATCAACCGGTCACGGCTCAAACCTGCAGCGCTAAGGTAGTCCAGAACCGATTGAGCACGTTCACCTGCCAGCCCCTCATTGTAGCCTTCACTGCCCCTGCCGTCGGTGTGTGCACTCAACTCGATGAAAAGGTCCGGGCATTCAGTCATTGTTGATGCAACCTGATTGAGTACACGCACAGACTGCATGGTCAGTCCAGCCGAGTCAGTCGGGAACACAATACCTTCTAGCACACCACCGAGATCACCGCATGCATCGGTAACAACAGGTGCGACTGGTGCTGCAGCTGCGATCACCGGCTGCTCCTGTTCCACAACAGCAAGCTTTGGAC
Organism: uncultured Granulosicoccaceae bacterium; assembly: GCA_964409445.1. Classification (GTDB taxonomy): domain Bacteria; phylum Pseudomonadota; class Gammaproteobacteria; order Granulosicoccales; family Granulosicoccaceae. The sequence goes on along the minus strand of CAYPDN010000347.1, from coordinate 2,068 downwards.
GCTCTGTCTGTTTTTTACGACCAGTGCGATACATCAACCCAAGTTGTGCATACTGAGCATCAGTATCAAAGACCACACCTTCAGCTCTCAAACCAAGACCGAAATCTGTCATGTATTCCAGGCCTGCTCCGTACAATAAGTGCGTTCCGTTTATTTGTTCAAATGTTACATCGCCAACTGCCGAATTCTCCAGAACTCCAACACCGAGGCGTCCAAAACCTGTCAGACCCTGACGTCGGAAACGACCACGGTTGCCACCAGCATAAAACAATGCGCTTGCGCCATTGACGTGGTAATTAATACGACCGCCTGGTGATAACCCTGCACTGCCAAGATCAGCTGAGTGTGCTTCAATTGAAAAGTGTCTGCTAAGGTCAGCACCAATAGTGATCTGCCCGGCAGGCTCTACGCGATCATCCTGATCAAATCCGTCAACGGCACTGGTGTCCGGCTCAAGCCGACTAGGACCGATACCAGCCACTGCATATATGCCCCGCGAAAGTCTATCTTCGTAGCTTGAGGCAGCAACTGCAGAGCCGGGAAGTTCGGGTGCTTTATTTGCGATGCCACAACCGCTAAGCAGCAAAGTGCCAAAGGCCACAAGGGCTGTCAGATTCGTTGTCTTCATGCCACTGGTAATAGGATTCATGCTGGAAACTGCCTGTTTCAATGTAATGACTCAATCGAATTAGCCTGCAAAGTAGAGGCCGGAATTCAAATTATTGAAATCACAGTAATTCTCAGACGTCCGGGTATCGGCGATAGATTTTTGACTATTATCTGCGAAGCTTCGGCCTGCGAAGCTACGAAATACTGGTAGATCATATGCGTCTATTGTTAGGTCCCATCAATTGAAGCACCTTCGACCCGCTGCAAGAAATAATATGAGCACCACAAACTTGTTTAACGGAGCATTACCTGACGATGTCTTATCCACAGAGACCCGATCAAACTGTGATAAGAAAATTATGGCTTGCTACACTTAACCTCACGTACGAATCCGCTTGCCATGCCGAAACCTCAAACCACAACACTATCGCTGGACAAGTCCCTGGTTAGCAGCGCAAAAGCAATTGCTGACGACCCTCATCTTTCAGTAATTCCTGATCAATCATCGATTGCGGTACAGCTAGGCATGCAGGCAGCTGCGACCAGCGATGTTCAGCTCGATACTCACTCTGTCAGTCGCGGCATCAGTGATTCTATTGCAGTGGTGGCAGCGCACCACTGCAGCACTACCCATCACAATTACCAACCGTATTCTCCGCTTGCAAAAACCTTATTCAACGAAATGGAACGGCTGCGATGTGAGTCCGTTGGTTCGCTACACAAACCAGGGTTAGCTCGCAATCTCGCAATGCTTTGGCAGAACTCCCTGCCGCGTGTCCTGCCCGACAATGCAGCACAACTCAAACTGGCGTTCACTTGCCTCACTAAAAGAGCGCTTTGCCAGCCACTGATTGTTACAGATGCAATTACGGAGGTGCTTGCAATTTGGCAGGAACCATTGCTAAGCGGTACTCGAGAACTCTGGCCGCAACTCAATCAGCACAGAAATAATCAAACAGAGTATGCGCAGCTGTCTCTGGCAATTATCGCAACGATAAACGAGGACACCACCAACCCGGCCTCTGATCCGGACAATACTGTCTGCGCGGACGAAGAAGAACACATAGCCGCTGATCAAAAACCGGATGACACGCAACTCTCTGAAGATGACGACGATGATTCAAATCTCGCAAGTATCGATATGCGGGAGGATCACGACACAAGCGATGAAGTCATTGTACAAGGTGACAGTGACACTGATTTTGATAAAGATATCACTAAAAACCGTGATGCTCCGGTAGATGCAGACGCCGAGTCAAACGCCACCGTACAGCCACTGACAGTTGCACCCTACCGAAGCTATAGCAATACGTTTGATGAAATTGTTCACGCTGGCAAACTCTACACCAACGATGAAAGATCTGCCCTGCGCACCACCCTCGACGATCATATCGAGCGGCACGCAAGAATCGTCGGCAAGTTGTCAGGCCAGCTGCAAAGATTGTTGATGGCTAACCAG
>CAYPDN010000346.1:0-4286 GCA_964409445.1 uncultured Granulosicoccaceae bacterium | reverse complement strand
ACCTGGAACCTGCGGGCGCGAACGATAACATCGATTCCTGGGTGGTGCTGGTAGCGGCTAACCTGGGCGATGTGCGATTGATCGACAACATGCAAGTTGCTGAGTAACAAATGTCCAGGAAAAACATTGAAGGGCAGATCAAGGTGCGTTTTTCAATGTGCAATAGTTATATCTTATGGTATCTGTCCACCTTACATGTTCTGTCGCTGTAGAAGGGGAGTGATCTGGTTATTATTAGCTCACCGTATTCATTAGCGTCTCCAGATCTTCAGCTGACAATTCTTCCTCTGGCTCGCGCTTGGGCTCAACCAGCAACATTCCGACAGCGATTACCCCCAGAGCCACCCAGATTGCGATCGACAGGGTTTCCTTTAGTAAAATAAAACTGAACCCTATACCCGCAATGGTTTGCACATAGGCGGTTTGGCTGGCGAACACTGCTCCTGCTCCATTAATTAGCTTTACAAAAACGAACATGGACAGGAATGTTAGTACACCCCAAAACAACAGACCAAATTCAAAAAATCCCGGTATTAGGGTCAATGGTACAAATCCATCGTTTAGCGCCGCAAGCGGGATCATGATCAATATACCTGCGATGGAAGCCAGTCCCAGGGTGGTAGCGGGGCTGGTGTCTATTTTTCGCCCTGTTGCGATCATGATATCAATAACCGCATAACCGAACGGAACACCGAGTACTACGAAAGCCCAAAATGCGTTAGTTGATCCGCCACTTGAACGTTGCGCGACGACGACCAATACGACGCCGAAAAATCCCAGTGCAACACCGATCAGTTTTTTTAGATTGGTGCTTTCCAGTTTTGTCATTGCCGAGTAGGCGTAGACCATCAGTACCTCGGTTACCATTATGATGATTATCACAGATGCTTGAATATGATTCGACGCCATTAGCAGTAGCACGTCACCCAATACGCAGGTGCAAAATCCCCACAGAGAAAAATAACCGATAAGGTAAATATCGAATCTGGGTATGTCCTTTTTGTAGATTGCCCAGGGAATTGTCAACAACACGACAACTACACTCACCCAGATAGCCATTCCCAGTGAATTTGAACTGTATTCACTCAGCCATTTCGCAACTGGTGCGTCGAGACCGAATAATATCCCACTCAATAAAAGTAAACCAAATCCCTTTAGCGTCTGGACCTTATGCCTGAGTCGCCGTTCGCGGTCATAGACCTTTTGACCCATGTCTGAAAGAACGCTGGCTAAGATTGACATCGTTGTGGTGCCAGTTGCGATGCTGCGCAGGTGCAGTTGTTGTGGATTATATTTTCCCTGCTCCAGTAGTTTACCAGCGCGCATTAAGCGCTCTATCTGTTGCTCCAGCAATATTTCTGCGTCACGGTTTCGTTTTTTTCTTAAGGATGCGTTTATGCGGGCTTGCAGTAGTGGCAGGGCAAACTGCTTCGGCAGGAAATCTTCAGCTCCCATTTCAATGGCTTTGACGACCATTTCGGATTGATCGTCATAGGCAGAGATCACAACAACAGGTATATGTTTCAGTAAAGGCTGGTCTTTCAGCCAGGCAAGTACTGCGTAACCATCAATATCCGGCATCACGATATCAAGAAGAATGACGTCGACGGAATGTTCGCTTAGGTATGACATGGCATCGGCGGCGCTCGCTACAGTTGTGACCTGGTGGCCAAGCCGAGTTGCACCTATTTCAATTTTAGTGCGCTGAGTTGCCTGATCATCTACTACCAGAACTGCGCCAGTTTCCGGTGTCTTGTTGTTATCTTCCATGATATGCAAGTCTTAAATCTCCGGCTGATCACTACTGACTGAGGGACAATATGCAGTCTGAGTAGATATTTAGGGAGTCTACTTAATAAATTCTGGTAATAGTCGTTACAGAATAGCGAAATCGGAGAATCTTTGGAGATGTACTGGAATGCCAAAAGCAAATCTAACCCTGTTAAACGCTAGCCTGGCTCTAAATTCAGCTGGCACAAAGGCGCTGCTGGCTGATGAATGTCAACAGCTGTCTGAAGCAGATATTGATGCTGCCTGTGAGGCACTTTTCGAAAGGAAGGAGCCCTTTGTACTGCTTAAAAATGTTGAATTAGCGGTTGCAGCCACCCAGTTTGGGCAACTTAAAGCCCTGGGCTTTGACTGCGAAATTGCTGTTTTAGATATCCAGGATGCAAATGATTCCCAGGACTCGAGAGTACTTCGGAACCGTGTACTTGCGGGAGTGTGTTTGTTGTCTGTCGCTGTCGGTGGCGGGTACTTTTTCCACAGTCAGAAAACCAGTGAATTGACTCCGACAATTGCCAGTCAGAGCACACAACTGCCGGAAACGGTAAAAATTGGTGCAGCGACTCAGTCAACTGAATTCCATCAATGGCGCAATCGTGTTCATGGAATCGAAAGCCTGAAACAAGAACTTCAACAGCTAAACAGTAACCAGATCCGTAACTATTTTATAGAACATACCGAGGACCTGATGGCCCGTACTGTTGGTTCAAATTACGTTGCACAGCTGGAAATTCAAAAGCTTGGAAGTCAGGATCCAAAAATCCCTGAGCACCAGCAACAACTTGAAAATAGTTTGGCTGCCATGGGTAATAACACTGCGGCGCTTGATCGGTTTTACGCAACACTTGAGCTGGCGGGTGTATATCAGCAGCTCCAAAATCAAAGTGCTGCCCAATCTACATTCGAGCGGGCCAGGAGTTTCGTCGGTGCCTATGGACTGAATCAGGCTCCGGACACGGTGATCGCAGAAGTTGCTTTAGCAGAGCATCAGCATTTATATGGCAGTGACAAGGATAGAGATGCTCACCTCGTTGCTGCAGCAACTGCCGCTTCCGAGCTGGAAACCAGTTCGGGCAATTTGCATGAGTGGGCGATAGCATACATCGCCAGAGTTGAGGCAAAGTTCGGATTGTTTGCGAAAGCACATCATCGTCTAAGAACAATATCCGATGAACAAATTATAGATAGTGTGATGGTTGATATATCGAACCATGCAGCAAGCGAGAATAATGAATCAACTTTCAAACTTCGCGACTCTGGAGATCGTAGCTTTTCAGTAGATGACCGTGATTTAGTTTTAAAATTCGTGAATTCCAGAGCAGATGCTGACGAGACCTTATAACTCTGGTGCTCGGTTTCGCACTGGGTGCTTGATACGTAAGAGTCAATGAACGAAAGTATTCAACTTAAAACGCTGTTGAGACACAATTATTGGTGAATCACCATTAGCCAGGAAATCCCCTGACTAGAACATGGTTTTTATTAATCAAGCTCAAGCGTTTTAGTCAGGGAACGTGAAAAACAAACCGCTACTCGTGCGTTAGTTGATTTTTCACTTTCTGTTTTCGCCATATCTCTAAAACCTGTTGGCCCATCGGTGTATATTTGCAGTGCTTGTACAGGGATTAGCAGATCAATTATGTGAAGAATGTCGGAGCTACATTCGAGGCTTATTGATGCTGGAAAACGTATTTCATTCGAAAACATTAAGCCTGCAAAGTAGCGTATTATTGGTTTCAAGATCAGGGCCCCAGATCAACTCTGCTCCATCAGTCCACCTGACACGATCATAGCCATCTTTGGGTCTTACCTGATCCTCTGTGTAAACCGCAGCGTTGTTCCAGTCGCTGTCATCGAATGCAGACAGATTCCAGTCGACTGGTTGTTCGAGCTTATTAAATTTGCAGTGACCTTCACCAGGCACTGGGTTCGAATCATCCGCACAACTTTTATGCAGTGGTGCTTCATGGATCACCATGCAGCGCCAGGCAGCGTTACTTACAGCCACAACGTTATCGCTGCTATCTTTTATTTGAACGATCACTCCGCCATCTCCCATCTGCTGCCTTCGAGTTCCGATGTACTCCAATCCGCTGTCGTTCTCTATGAAATCTTTGGCGATTAATCCGATGGTAAAAGGCAGCTCTGATTCAAATTGAAAGCTCTCTGCATTAAATGATCGTTCTGTCGTGATGGGAACGCTGTCTTCAGCGACTAAAACTCCATTGATGTGAAACTGAAACCAGTTATCAGCCCATACATCTGCCGTATATGTTTCAGCATAGGCTGTAGAGCTGAGCAGACAGAATATTGAAATTAGATAATTTAGTCGTAAGATCATCTATTTGAGAATTTATTGTTTGAGTGGAAGCTGTATATCCTTGAATATTGCAAAAAATATGGTTCACAAACGATAACGGGGCATTTTTTAACAGCACATCTTCTGGTGTGCCGGTTGAGCCGGAAACGAGTAACGTTACAGCCACGGTATAAGCGACTAG
>CAYPDN010000345.1:0-4299 GCA_964409445.1 uncultured Granulosicoccaceae bacterium | reverse complement strand
AAATGGTATTGAAAATCGCCACTGAAGTTCAGCTTTAGACTGCAAATCATCACTGCTGACCAACTCGGAAAGCGATTTGGCAGAGTTCTCGAGCGCTTTGCTTGCTTGCTCACCTCGCGGAAGTCTCACACCATGGCGAGCAAATTTTGTTTGCTGGTAGCTATCTGCACCCGGTTTTGCAATCGTGCTGACACCATTTACAAAAACGATGAACTCCTCGTCTGTCTCTTCATCGCGTTGATAGACCGCATACTCGGCAGTTTCGACTTCAAAAGCACCGTCTTCAAGATCTCGATGAACGAACACCCGATTAAACTGTTCATTGCCTTCGGAAAGCGATTCGGTAAAAACTACTGCCCCGCCGTCGAGTATTTCAACAAAACGTCCGGCATCCAACACACTCCCGACAGACTGTGTGGCAATTTTTTCCGTCAGGTGTTGTTCATAGCGTGCAGCCCACGGAATAGCCCAGAATGTCAGCAAAGTTATTAACAACATGCCAATAAGGCCAGTCAATACCGCTGGACGATACAGCGCACCCAAACCAGTACCACAAGCCGCAATGGCAGACATTTCACTGTCTCGGTACAAACGTCCAAATGCCAGCAACACACCGAGATAAAGGCCGAGTGGTATTAGTGTTACCAGCAAATTTACAACTTTAATACCAACGAGAAGAAAAAGTGCATCAGCCGGCAGCGATCCGTCCGTCACCTTTGAAAGAATGCGAGCGAGCACGTTCGCCACCATAATAACAAGCAGCACTACGGTAACCGCCGCCCATGAGGCAGAAATCTCCTTAAAAATGTAACGATCAAGCGCTCTCATTGAAAATGAATAGTCATCCAGAATAAGAAAAAGCGTGAAACATGCAGACACAGTCCGCAGCGGTCGCGATAGTGCGTGATGATAGCAAACCCAGTACTATTGTTTTTCCGGGAGTCTGCACGGCAGAAGTCTGCGTACCGAGAGCACGCCGCGGTGAGGTCCGTATTCTACAAAGTTCGGGACAATCATTTAAGGCGCAACCATACGAATCGAAAAGGATCGATCCCATTGTTGTTTACGAGGTACCGAGGTAACGGGCTCGCAGTATGTTCTGCCGTGCAGACTCCTTATAATCATCAATCTCAGTTATTAACAGCACCCGACCACACCAACATCTAAAGGATCCATCAGGTGGAACTCAAACTCTCCAATGCCAACCCGCTGAAAATCAAAACCGGCTGCCTGATACTGCCAGTTGGTCACAAAAACAAGCTGTCCGGGATCACCGAACAGGCAGATGCAGCCAGCGGCAAGTTACTTGGCAAAATTCTCAAGCAGAAGGATCTTGCAGACAGTAACGGTGCCACACTAATGCTGCACGAAGTGCCATCGCTCAGTGCATTAAGAGTGATGCTGGTCAGAACCGGTGATTCCAACAAATTGACTGCCAAACAGTTTGAAAGAGTAACAGCTGCAGTAGCATCCGCTCTTTCAATTCCAGGTATAAAAGAATGTGTGAGTTGCTTGAATGAAGTAGAAGTTGAAGACAAAGACCAGACATGGCAGGCACGGTCTTTTGCCCAGGCGCTGGTGGCGAACACCTACAGATTCGATCTGCACAAAAGCAAAAAAACTGCAAAAAGCACTAAATTCGATGGCAAAGCTACTTTGTTTGTCAGTAACAGAAAACAAAACAAAGCGATCGAGGCAGGTATCAACCAGGGATCCGCGATCGCCAACGGCATGAGCCTGGCTCGGGATCTGGGTAATACGGCTGCTAACGTCTGCACTCCAACCTACCTCGGCAAGCAGGCTAAAGCGCTGGAAAAATCATATTCATCTATTAAAACCAAACTGCTCAATGAAGCGCAGATGAAAAAGCTCGGAATGGGTGCACTACTTAGTGTCTCTGCCGGCAGCGCAGAACCTGCACAACTGATCTGTATGGAATATAAAGGCGCTGCCGCCAGTAAAAAACCGGTAGTTCTGGTTGGCAAGGGCGTGACATTCGATACCGGTGGGATCTCCATCAAGCCGTCCGCTGGCATGGATGAAATGAAGTTCGACATGTGCGGTGCCGCCAGTGTTTTTGGAGTAATGCAAGCCGTGGCAGAGTTGGAACTCGGTATGAATGTCATCGGAGTAGTCGCTGCTGCTGAGAATATGCCCGGCAGCAAAGCGACAAAGCCCGGTGATATTGTCACTTCCATGTCCGGCAAAACCATCGAAGTGCTTAATACTGATGCAGAGGGTCGACTGGTGCTATGCGACGCACTTACTTATATAAGTAAGTACAAACCGGACGTAGTCATCGATATTGCCACACTCACAGGTGCTGTAATCATGGCACTGGGCCATCACAACACCGGATTGATGAGCAACGATGACAATCTGGCTGATGACTTATACAACGCAGGTATTGAAAGCCACGATCCTTGCTGGCGACTACCGTTGGGGAATGACTACGCAAAACAACTGTCGAGTAATTTTGCAGATCTGGCTAATATCGGCGGGCGCGCAGCCGGCAGCATAACCGCCGGCTGCTTTCTGGAAAGCTTCTGCAAAGACTATCGTTGGGCACACCTCGACATAGCCGGCGTGGCCTGGAAAAAAGGTGGCGCTAAAGGCTCAACCGGCAGACCCGTACCACTGCTTGTACAGTACCTGCTGAACAGACTCTAATGACTAACGTCCAGTTCTACCTGATCGAAACCTCGGACCCGGCTGATCAATTCCGCTATGCGCTGCAACTGGCGCTGCAACAACTGGCGCTCGGTAAGCATCTGCACATTCATACCGCGTCAGCAGTTGCTACTCGACAAATGCAGGCACTATTTGTTGACAAACTGAGCCATGGCGATGAGCGTCTTTCCATTGATCATCAGGGTGAGCCAGAAAATACTCGCGATGTGCTGGTGAATTTGTCGGCAGAAGTGCCACACTTTTTTAGTAGCTTTGCAACAACACTCGAGGTGATCTGCACTGGTGGCAACGGTGGCAGCAACGGCAAAGATACTGGTCGTGAACGCTACCGGTATTATAAGTCGCGAGGCTATCCGCTGAGACATTCCGACGTACCATCACAGATGGCGCTTTAGCATCACATTTATCGTTTAAACAAGCCTTATATAAGAGCGTCATATATAAGTGTGTTACGCAGTGTCTCCGCATTCGGCTGATCGCAGGTTAACCTGCCCGAATATCCCTGCTAGACTCCCGATAACCTCCTTGTAAAACACAGCTGCAATCAATGGAAACCACTTACAACCCTACCGCCATCGAGCAATCCTGGTATGAATACTGGGAGCGCGGTAATCACTTTGCGCCTTCTGGCACAGGTTCTCCATACTGCATCATGATTCCGCCACCGAACGTGACGGGTACGTTGCACATGGGACACGCGTTTCAGGACACCGTCATGGATACGCTGATCCGCTACCACCGTATGAAAGGCGACAACACCTTATGGCAACCCGGCACCGATCACGCGGGAATCGCTACACAGATGGTCGTTGAAAGACAACTCGCCGCGCAGCAAAAAAGCCGCCACGATCTCGGTCGCGAGAAATTTATAGAAAAAGTCTGGCAGTGGAAGGAAGAATCCGGCGGACAGATAACCCGACAATTAAGACGCATGGGCACCTCACCGGACTGGTCACGTGAACGCTTTACCATGGACGAAGGATTATCCGATGCAGTCAGTGAAGTATTTGTATCTCTTTATGATGAAGGGCTAATTTATCGCGGCAAACGCCTCGTTAACTGGGATCCGGTGCTGCATACTGCATTGTCTGACCTCGAAGTATTAAGCGAAGAGGAAAACGGGCACCTCTGGCACCTTCGCTATCCATTAACCCCAGCTCCTACCGACGGGGGCCCGGTTGACGGGTTTTCCCACCTGGTTGTTGCGACCACACGACCGGAAACTATGCTGGGTGATTCTGCAGTTGCCATTCACCCGGACGACGAGCGCTATAACAAACTGATCGGTAAAACCGTCACCCTGCCACTAACCGGTCGAGAAATACCGATTATTGCAGACGACTATGTTGATCCCGAATTCGGCTCCGGGTGCGTAAAAATTACTCCAGCTCACGATTTCAATGACTACGCAATGGGTCAGCGTCACAACCTTGAAATCATCAACATCTTTAACGACAACGCAGAGATCGCCGATAACGCACCAGAAGCGTATCGCGGTATGGATCGCTACGTTGCCAGAAAACAGATAATAAAAGATCTGCAATCACTCGATCTGATGGAACGCATCGACGACCATAAACTCATGGTCCCCAGAGGCGACAGATCAAA
>CAYPDN010000344.1:0-4321 GCA_964409445.1 uncultured Granulosicoccaceae bacterium | reverse complement strand
TTACGCGGATCAATGATGCCGTCATCCCACAATCTGGCCGAGGCATAAAGCGGATGAGCCTGCTCTTCAAACATGTCGATAGTGGGCTGTTTAAATTTTGCCTCTTCCTCAGCAGACCAGGTTTCGCCTTTGCGTTCTAATCCGTCGCGGCGTACCGTTGCCAGTACACCTGCAGCCTGCTCACCGCCCATCACGGAGATTCTGGAGTTCGGCCATGTCCATAAAAATCTTGGACCATACGCTCTTCCCGCCATGCCATAGTTACCGGCTCCGAACGAACCACCTACAAGAAACGTCAGTTTAGGCACACTGGTAGTTGCCACCGCAGTTACAAGCTTCGCACCATGCCGCGCAATACCTTCATTCTCATACTTCTTGCCAACCATAAAGCCAGTGATGTTTTGTAAAAATACCAATGGAATCTTGCGCTGTGAACAGAGCTCTACGAAATGAGCTCCTTTAACTGCAGACTCTGAAAACAACACGCCATTATTGGCAATAATGCCAACCGGTATACCATGTACGTGTGCAAAACCGCAGACCAGCGTATTTCCGTATCTGGCTTTGAACTCATCAAATCGCGAACCATCAACCAGTCGTGCTATGACTTCTTTGATGTCATAAGGTGTTTTAAGGTCCGCCGGTACAACCCCGGTAATCTCTGCAGGGTCATACAAGGGTTCTTCAGGGGTTTGCAAAACACACGAATCCGGCTTTGCAATATTAAGGTTATTGATTGCCTGCCTTGCAAGGGCCAATGCATGTTCGTCGTTATCTGCCAGATAGTCGGCAACACCAGATAACCGAGTGTGTACATCACCGCCGCCAAGCTCCTCTGCACTAACCACCTCACCAGTTGCCGCTTTTACCAAAGGCGGGCCTGCAAGAAATATAGTGCCCTGCTCTTTAACAATGATCGCCACATCAGACATTGCGGGTACATACGCACCACCCGCGGTACAGGAACCCATAACTACCGCTATTTGCGGTATGCCACGAGCTGACATCTGCGCCTGATTATAGAAAATGCGACCAAAGTGATCACGATCCGCAAATACTTCATCCTGGTTTGGCAGGTTTGCACCGCCACTGTCAACCAGATACACACACGGCAGATGATTTTGTGCGGCAATTTCCTGTGCACGCAAATGCTTTTTAACTGTTAATGGATAGTAGGTGCCACCTTTAACCGTAGCATCGTTACATACCACCATGGTCTCACGCCCGTGCACGCGACCAATACCTGCAATGACACCGGCACAAGGTGCGGCATTGTCATACATATTATGTGCAGCAGTTGCCCCAACTTCTAAAAACGGAGAACCTGCATCAAGCAGATTGGCAACCCGCTCGCGTGGCAACATTTTACCGCGACCAACATGACGTTCGCGGGATCTCTCGCCACCACCATCAGAAGCCTGCCTGGCAGCATCAGAAACAACATTGAGTGCCTCTGCATGGGCCGCCGTGTTTTGCTTAAACGTTTCCGATGCAACTGAAACCGATGAACGTAAAATGCTCAACTGGTGGACCGCATCAATTCACGACCAATCAACATGCGCCTTATCTCACTCGTGCCTGCACCAATTTCCATTAGCTTGGCATCGCGCATCAGACGACTGACCGGTGAATCATTCATAAAGCCGGCACCACCCATTGCCTGAACGGCCTGCACAGCCTGCTCCATGGCTTTTTCACTGGAAAGCAAAACGCACGCTGCTGCATCCTGCCGTGTTACTTCTCCGCGATCACACGCGCTGGCTACTGCATACACGTAAGAACGCGATGAGTTCATTGCAACATAGAGGTCTGCAACCTTGGCCTGCATTAATTGAAAGTTACCGATAGATTCACCAAACTGCTTGCGCTCATGCATGTACGGCATGATGTGATCAAGGCAAGCGTGCATGATACCAACACCAATACCCGCTAACACCACACGCTCATAATCAAGCCCGGACATCAAAACGTTCACGCCCTTGCCTTCGACCCCCAATATGTTCTCTTCAGGCACTTCGCAATTATCGAAGATCAGCTCTGCGGTACTGGAGCCGCGCATTCCAAGCTTGTCAAAGTGATCAGAGGTACTGAAACCTTTAAAGTCGCGTTCAATAATAAACGCCGTAATTCCCTTAGGCCCTGCAGATGCATCTGTTTTGGCATACACCACCAATGTGTTTGCCTCCGGTGCATTGGTTATCCAATACTTAGTGCCATTTAAAACATAGAATCCATTCTTTTTTTCAGCACTGAGTTTCATCGATACAACATCAGAACCGGAACCTGCTTCTGACATTGCAAGCGAGCCTACGTGCTCACCGGAAACTAATTTTGGCAAATACTTTTCCCGTTGCGCCTCAGTACCATTAAGCTGAATCTGATTAACGCAAAGGTTTGAGTGCGCACCATAAGACAGAGAAACGGACGCACTGGCACGGGCTATTTCTTCCACCGCTATGGTATGCGCGAGGTAACCAAGCGAAGAGCCACCGTACTGCTCATCAACCGTGATACCGAGCAGACCCAGCTCACCAAGTTCCGGCCAAAGCTCGGCTGGAAACTGGTTGCTTTTATCTATCTCTGCCGCCATTGGTGCGAGCCGATCCTGCGCCCAGCGATTGACCAAATCACGAAGCGCCTCGATATCGTCACCAAGGGCAAAATTCATTGACGCGTTGAACATGGTTTTGCTCCGTTTCTGGTAGCTTGCAGACATGATAGCTTGCGCAACAGAGATGCCAGCCCGGTGGGATGGGCGTCATATCACGCTATAAGCGTCATAACATTGCGCCGTCAGGTCACAAGTCATCCGCGATGAATGTCAGAATGATCAGATAAGAATGCCATAAACGAAGACGGTATTCAGCACCTTAATGATTGGCAATACAGGTGTTTATAAGGCGGCCTGTTAGAAGCGCACATGTCAGAACCACACAGGCAAGTGTCAGGCGAGCAACTCGGCAGCCGTAATGGTCTGGCCTTAAGGGTCAGACCTTATGCGCCCAGTTAGCGAAGCGCTTTTCATTGAAAGCGGCAACTCCCTCGCGACCTTCATCGCTCCGCAAACAGTCTGAAAACGCATTCGCTGCCGCATCTATCGATGCCGCTTCTACAGGTGGCGATACACGCTGAATAATCTGTTTACTGACGGCATTCGCCTGAGGCGCACATTTGCCTATCATGTTTAGGAGTTTTGTAAGCGCAGGTTCAATGCTGTCTGCTTTGCAGTATTGATCAGCAAGCCCAATTCGCAATGCTTCTTCGGCATCCACACGCATGCCGCTTAGCGCCAGACGCCGTGCACCACTCTCGCCAATTCTGCTAACCACATATGGCGCGATTTGCCCCGGAGGCAATCCCAGTGAAGTTTCAGAAAGTGCAAACAGTGCTTTTTCACCAACGATGACGATATCGGCACAACACGCCATACCAAAACCACCGCCGAAGGCCGGCCCCTCAACAACTGCAACAACAGCTTTCGGATACTGATTAAGCTTCAGGTATAAATCCCCAACACTGCGATTCATCACCGCCACAGGATCGAACTCACCGACTGGTTCATCCATTCTTTTGAGTGCTGCTTTTAGATCAGCACCGGCACAAAAAACACCATTGGCACCGCGCAGCACCAGAGATCTGATAGCGAGATCACTGGCCGTAGTATCAAGCAGCAGATTGAGCTCATGCATCAACTGGTCGGTCAGTGCATTTTTTGTAGGTACGTGATCCAGCGTGGCTATCAGATGCGGACCGCGCAGCGTTACCTTGATTCTTTCAAGCGCGAGACTCTCTGCTGTACCTGATGACATACACATTCCACAGTGAAGAATTGCTGACATTCTACACACAGTGCCTGCCCGCGAAACCATTCATGCTGACTGGTACTGGTCATTCACCAGCAATGCAAATACAAGCGACTTTGCTAAAGAATGGCGTCACAATGATGACGCCGCTTAATTTGCTACCCAAATCAAAGAACTTCGCCTTCTTACTTTACCGCTCCATTCGATATCCTTACCAATGAATTCATCCTGACTGGCATACGGGACGACTGACTGACAAGTCCCGCATGCGGAAACATCCACGTTCTCGGTACAGCTGTTCACATTAAGTGAATCTTTTTTATCAACTACCTAATACAAATGCCATGACAGAATAAATCAACTAGTCTACAAAATGTAACAATTAACCAATATAAAATACGATAACTGTATATTCATACAGTTTCTGTGTTAGCCTGCCTTTGTCAGTGCAGCCATTACACCACCGAGAATGGCTATGAACATCAGATACACCTCGCCCCCAGGTGATCAAAACCCGG
>CAYPDN010000343.1:1614-4333 GCA_964409445.1 uncultured Granulosicoccaceae bacterium | reverse complement strand
TCAAGGCATCAGTTGCCTCAGTAGATGGCAAAACTGTGACCGTAGAGATCGATGTCGCACCCGGTTGGCATATCAACTCGGACAAACCATTGCAGGAGTATCTGATTCCTACGCTGTTAAGCCAGGCCAATGAATCACCGTTGCAAGACGTGAAATACCCGACACCCGTCACACGCAAACTCGGTTTTCAACGATCAGAGCTCAGCCTTTTTGAAGACAGCGTTCAGCTGACAGGACGTCTGCCTGATGTAGACTCAAATGCAGTTACTGCTGAAATTGAGCTACAGTTACAGGCATGCAGCGACGAGATTTGTCTGGCACCTGAAACCCTGACTTTCAAAGTTCCGCTAACACCGGTTAATCGCTCTTTTTAATCTATAATATTTACAACAACGGCCACACCAAGGCCATAACAAGGCCCACAACAAGGAAACCTTAACCCATGATGAAAAATCTGTTCCGCGCATTATTGGTATTTTTTAGTTTGTCTTCTTTGGCCATGGCGCAGTCAGGCTATGAAGAAATACCTAACCCGCAAAAGCGGGCTGATTCAGACCGTGTAGAAGTACTGGAGTATTTCTGGTTCGGTTGCCCTCACTGCTTTGCTTTTGAGCCGACTATTAACAAGTGGGCTGCCAGCAAGCCGGATTTTGTCGATTTTGTTCGTGAAGCACCGCCACTCAACCCTAGCTGGACGCCGCATTCTCAAGCCTTCTACGCATCACAGGTGCTCGGTGTACAGGAAGAATTTTTCGAACCGTTCTTCAATGCAATTCATAAGGACAAGAAAAGGCTCACCAGCCCAAAGTCCATTGCAAAGTTTGCAGGTTCAATTGGCCTTGATGAAGAAAAATTCCTCAAGACAATGACTTCATTCGCGGTAGATGCAAAAATTCGTCGTTCAATGGATCTGGCACGCAATGCAGGTATAAACAGTGTGCCGAGCGTTGTGATCAACGGAAAATATAAAACCACTGGTCGCATTGCCGGTAGTAATGAACGTGTGATTGACGTGATACGAGAGCTGAGCGAAAAAGAACACGCTATGTAGCTTTCTATCTGTCAGCGACCGGTCAGGCCGCAAGAAGTAAATCAAAAAGCCGCACCGGGCAACCGGGGCGGCTTTTTTGTTGATCTACCTAAAACAGTGTCTCCGGTGTTTAAAGTTAACGTAGTCAAAACCGGTTATAGATGCATTTCGCTGCGTCGTTTTATGGTCCCGGCACTTGATAACACCAGCCTGCTGAAATAACCTGCTCAGATCATTCGCTATTGAGTCGCTAACCGCACTCTGTGGAATCCTCCGTGCATACTGTCGGCGTATTACTTATAAAGCTGCTTGAGCAGTATGACGTTGAAGACGTTTTCGGTATTCCTGGTGTTCACACCATAGAACTGTATCGCGGCCTTGCTAATAGCAGCATCAGACACCACACCCCGAGACATGAACAGGGTGCGGGTTTCATGGCGGACGGCTATGCACGCGTTAGCCGCAAACCCGGCGTATGTTTTGTAATAACCGGTCCCGGCCTTACCAACATCGCAACACCCATGGCGCAGGCGCTGGCTGATTCTATACCGATGCTGGTGATCTCAAGTGTTAACGACTCGATCACGACCTCGCAGGCGCAGGGCAGGTTGCACGAAATGCCTGATCAGCTTGCATTGAGCTCGCAGGTATCAAGGTTTAGTCAATCGATAAACTCATCTGTTGAATTGTCTGAAGCACTGGCTCGGGCTTTTACTGTGTTTACCAGTGCCAGGCCAGGCCCGGTACATTTGCAGCTACCAGTGGAATTACTCGGCAGTCCTGCAGATCAAAGCATGACGGATATCTTACCGTGCATGCCGCAGCGCCCCGTTGCATCTGCAACTGACATCAAAGCCGCAGCTGATCTAATTAACAGCGCAAAAAAACCTGTGATACTTACCGGTGGTGGCGCAGCTGATGCGGGTGAAGAGGTGCAGTTGCTGGCGCGAAAAATTAGCGCTCCGGTACATATGACCATCAACTCCCGTGGATTGCTGTCACACACAGACGAGCTCGCCGTACCTGCGAGTTGCACCCTGCATCCGGTCCGCGATGTCTTAAACGAAGCAGATGTTGTAATTGCTTTAGGTACAGAGCTGGCGCAGACCGACTACGATCAATACAAAGACGATGCTTTCGAAATAAAAGGCAAGCTGATTCGTTGCGATATTGATCCGCAACAGGTGAACAATAATTTCGTATCCGACATAGGTCTGGTAGGAGATGTAGCTCAAACAACCCGATTGCTACTGGAACAGGTAGTCGAAAATAAAAACGGTGGCGGAAAAGAGCGTGCAGCAAAAGCAATGCAGCTGGCAACAGCAGTTCTCAGTGATAATGAAAAACGTCATCTAAGAATTCTGGAATCAATTCGTGATGGTGTACCAGAGTGTATTTTCGCAGGCGATTCAACTCAGCTGATATACAGCGGCAACATGATTTTTAATACAAAGAAGCCGCGCCAGTGGTTCAACTCATCAGTCGGTTTTGGCACGTTAGGTTATGCGCTACCCGCGGCAACCGGCGCTGCGATCGCCGCTATAAATAAACCGGTTATATGTTTGATTGGCGATGGCGGGATACAGTTTGTTTTGGGAGAGCTTGGTGCCTTGGTGGATACCGGTTTACCCGTTGCTGTGCTTGTCTGGTGCAATGGTGGTTACCGAGAAATTAAAACCAGTATGGAAA
>CAYPDN010000343.1:0-1514 GCA_964409445.1 uncultured Granulosicoccaceae bacterium | reverse complement strand
GATTCACAATCAATGCCGGCTGCTCCAGCTGCTGAGGTAATCACAGGTAAGCCACAGGCCATCGCCTGCAGAATTTTATTCTGAATACCACGTGCCAGTCTAAACGGTGCAATTAGCACGTCAGCTTGTTGATAGTATGGCAGTATATCTTCGACGTAGCCGGTGACTTCTATGCCATCTATTTTATCTAAAGCTTGTATTTTTCGACTTGGTCGCATGCCTGCGACAATAAATTTTGCCTGCGGATATTTATCCTTGAGTTGCGGCCATATTTCATCGGCAAACCAGATAACCGCATCCTCATTGGGGAAGTAGTCCATTACGCCGGTAAACAATAGTACGGGGCCATTTGCGGCTGTGTTGTCAGTGCGTGCAGAGTTATCGGCTGCCGGGTAGTACATATCGGTATCTACGCCATTGGAGACTACGTGTACTTTGGATGAAATATGACTTTCACTTTGCAGCAGGTCTTTTTCATCGACTGTAACGAAAAGGCTGGCATCAAACGCGGTTAGTATTTGACTTTCAAACCGAGAGAGCAGTTTTGCCTCGCGACTATATATCAGTGAAATGGGCCACGGCTTGCGATCCTTGTATTGCTCCCACTTTAGTGAGTCCAGATCCATAAAGTCCATTACCAGACGAATTCTTTTTCTACGAATCTTGTCCATAGTTGTTTCGTTCAGCACGTAAGCTGCCATCGCGGAACTTGTGCACATCAACACATCGGGAGTGTTTGATTCGAGCAGATGATCGACTTTATTCTGTAATGCTGCCGTATGAAAGTTTGCAACACTGAGTGCCTGACCACGCAGCATGCCTTTGGCTAATCGCAATATTCGTGATCGTAGTGTTAAATGAACTACAGGTATTGAAAGTTTTTTGCTGAGCTGTTCTGCGTGTTCTTTGTCTTCGTTGCCGTTGAGTGGTGTTACCACTGTGACATTGTGACCTTGCTTCAGCAGAAAAGATAAGTGGTGGAAGGTACGTATTTTCTCGCCCTTGTTGGGCGGGTACGGTACACGGTGAGCAAGCAGCAGCAGATTCATAAAATTTGACTCGGGCGCTTTGAATAGCTTACCGACTTAAAACCCATGTGAATTAAAATACTTACCCTTTATGGCCGAAAATCTCAAATGGCCGTGGGTGCGAAAGTTTAGCACAAGCATCAGTTGTAAAGAGGCTATGCGCTTTGGTTTTGTGGGATAGTTTTATTTTAAAGAATTGTCAAATGAAATATCGTCACTCGATTTTCATAATGGCTTTGCCGATTTGCAAAGCCTTCTCTGAATTGGCGTATGGCATCAAGCTTCGGACGTTGATTTACTGAGCACCCAATCGGCACGTGGGAAATGGCACGTGTAGCCGTTTGGCAGGCGTTCAAGGTAATCCTGGTGTTCGGGTTCTGCCTCCCAGAAGTCGCTGGCTGCTTCAACCTCGGTGACAACTTTGCCGGGCCACAGGCCAGAGGCATTGACGTCTGCTATGGTTTGTACCGCAATGGCTTTCTGCTC
>CAYPDN010000342.1:0-4359 GCA_964409445.1 uncultured Granulosicoccaceae bacterium | reverse complement strand
CACTACATTCTCGAAGCACTCATAGATCAATCCCGCCGCTCCGGCACTAATCTGCCATACAGCGCATCGACCGCATACATCAATACCATCCCACCTCACCTTGAAGCAGTAAGCCCCGGTGATCACGAGATCGAAGATCAGCTACGTGCGATGATTCGCTGGAACGCTACAGCAATGGTGTTGCGGGCCAACCGTGAAGATTCAAGCCTTGGTGGTCATATCTCAAGCTTTGCATCAGCCGCAACATTTTATGATGTCGGCTTCAACCACTTCTTTCACGCCCCCACCCCCACCCACGGTGGAGACCTGGTATTTGTACAGGGACACTCGGCACCTGGCATTTATGCACGTGCATTCCTTGAAGGCAGACTAAGCGCAGAAGACCTCGACAAGTTCAGAAGAGAAGTCGATGGCGATGGTCTTTCCTCGTACCCGCATCCGTACCTGATGCCTGACTTCTGGCAATTCCCGACGGTCTCCATGGGACTCACATCGATAACCGCGATCTATCAAGCCAGATTCATGAAGTACCTGCACGACCGGTCAATGACTAAAACTGATAACCGTCAGGTATGGGCGTTTATGGGTGATGGAGAAATGGATGAACCGGAATCACTCGGTGCAATCTCGCTGGCGGGAAGAGAAAAACTAGACAACCTTACCTTCGTCATTAACTGCAACCTGCAACGGCTTGATGGCCCGGTACGCGGCAACGGCAAAATCATTCAGGAACTTGAAGGTGTATTCCGTGGTGCAGGCTGGAACGTCATTAAAGTGATATGGGGTTCTTATTGGGATCCACTGTTGGCCAAAGATCATGATGGCAAGTTAAAGCAACTAATGATGGAAACAGTTGATGGTGAATACCAGAACTTCAAAGCCAAAGACGGTGCATATACTCGTGAGAAGTTCTTTGGCAAATACCCCGAAACCGCCAAAATGGTCGCCAAGCTATCCGATGAAGATATCTGGCGCTTAAACCGTGGCGGCCATGACCCGCATAAAATCTATGCAGCCTATCATGCTGCCACAAACCACGAAGGTCAGCCGACTGTCATATTAATGAAAACAGTAAAAGGCTACGGCATGGGCGAATCAGGTGAAGGCACCAACGCCACTCACCAGCAAAAGAAGATGGCGCTTGAATCTCTGATGGGCATGCGTGATCGTTTTAACATTCCGCTGACTGACGAGCAGGTCAAAAACTATGAGTACTGCAAGCCGGAAGAAAATGGCGAACTTTGCAACTACTTAAAGAAACGACGCGAAGACCTTGGTGGCTTCCTGCCACAACGACAAAAATTCGCAGCACCACTTGAAGTACCGACACTGTCCGCCTTTGAACCTTTATTAAAAGCCTCAGGTGATCGCGAATTATCGACAACAATGGCTTTTGTACGAATACTTACCATTCTTACCAGAGACAAAAAGATCGGCGAGAACGTCGTACCGATCGTACCGGACGAAGCAAGAACTTTCGGCATGGACGGCATGTTCAGACAACTGGGCATCTATTCATCAGTCGGCCAGCTTTATACCCCTGAAGATCGCGATCAGGTGATGTTCTATAAAGAAGACAAGACAGGACAGATTCTCGAAGAAGGTATAACAGAAGCCGGTGGCATGTCTTCATGGATTGCTGCAGCGACGGCCTACAGCACGCACGGCGTTAACATGATTCCGTTCTTTGTCTACTACTCTATGTTTGGGTTCCAGCGCATTGGCGATTTTGCCTGGGCCGCTGGTGACATGCGTGCACGTGGCTTTATGATCGGCGGCACTGCAGGTCGCACCACCTTAAACGGTGAGGGACTACAGCATGAAGACGGACACAGTCATGTATTAGCCAGCACCATCCCTAACTGCGTTTGCTATGACCCCTGCTTTGCTTATGAAATGGCCGTCATCATTCAAGACGGCATGCGCCGCATGATGCAGGACCAGGAAGATGTTTTCTACTACATCACCGCGATGAATGAAAACTACCAGCATCCAGCTCTGCCGGAAGGTACCGAGCAAGGCATTATAAAAGGCATGTACAAGCTCGACAGCACTGCAGCTGGCGCTCAACACCGGGTAAACCTGCTTGGCTCAGGCGTTATCTTGCGTGAGGCTATTGCAGCCGCTGAACTACTTGAAAGCGACTGGAACATTGGCTGTGATATCTGGAGTGTTACAAGCTTTACCGAGCTCAGACGCGACGGACTGGCAGCATCCCGCTGGAACAACCTCAATCCAACAGCAACACCAAAAGTACCTTACGTTGCTGAACTATTGAACGAGTTTCCACACCCGGTCATTGCAACCAGTGATTACATGAAAACATTGTCTGACGGTTTGCGTGAGTTTATTGATGCCCCCTATAAGGTTCTCGGTACTGATGGATTCGGTCGTTCCGACACGCGTGAGAAACTGCGTGACTTCTTCGAGATCGATCGTCGCTACGTTGTAATCACAGCACTGAATGCGTTGCGAGAAGACGGCAAGATAGACGCAAGCGTTGTGACCGAAGCGATCAACAAATACGGACTCGACCCCAATAAAACCGATCCGGTTAGCAGCTAAGGCAGAGATAATTATGTCAACACCTAAAGACATCCTCGTACCGGATATTGGCGAACAAGATACCGTCGAAGTCATCGAAATTCTGGTAGCAGTCGGTGACACCGTCACCGCCGAGCAATCACTGATCACCCTTGAGAGTGACAAAGCCAGTATGGAAATTCCGTCGCCAGACGACGGCACGATCACTGAACTACTGGTAAATATCGGCGACAAAATATCTCAGGGCGATGTGTTTGCACGTGTATCAGCTGAAGCGCCGGCCGCAGATACTGCACCGGCAGATGCACCCGCAAGCGAACCCGCAACAGCCACGGCCGCACCTGCTGCGGCTGCACCTGCTCCGTCTACACCGGCCGCAAGCGGTGCAGCAGAAACCAGTCAGGTTATGGTTCCTGAAATTGGTGACTTCGAAGAAATTGAAGTGATCGAAGTGCTGGTTAGCGCCGGTGATACGGTTGAGCTGGATCAGTCTCTGATCACACTGGAAACCGATAAGGCCAGTATGGAAATACCGTCAACAGTGGCCGGTACCGTCACATCCATCACCTTATCTGTTGGCGATAAAGTATCTCAAGGCGATCTCGTTGCTGAGATTACCGGCAGTAGTGCTGCAGCTCCTGCTCAACCAGCAGCCGTTGCAGAAGCGCCGGCCGCACCAGCAGCTGCTGCACCAGAAGCGCCAAAACCTGCTGCCAATAAACCGCAGGCACCCTCATCCCCCACGCAAAAAATTGCAGACGAATCTTATCGTCGTGCGCATGCGAGCCCGGCTGTTCGAAAATTTGCCAGAGAACTTGGCGTTGATCTAACACTCGTCACGGGTAGCGGTCGCAAGAACCGCATTGTAAAAGACGACGTACAACAGTTTGTTAAGTCTGCAATGAGTTCAGCCGGCAGCAACTACGGCGGCGCCGCTGGAGCCGGTGCAGGCATACCTTCAATACCGGAAGTCGACTTCAGCAAGTTTGGCGAAGTGGAACGGGTAGAGATGACGCGCATCAATGTGCTCACCGCAGAAAACCTGCACCGCGCCTGGCTTAACCTGCCAATGGTGACACACCATGATGAAGCCGATATCACCGAGCTTGAAGCTTTTAGAAAATCAATAAAGCAGGAAGCAGCCGATGAAGGCATACGAGTTACCGGTCTGGTCTTTCATATCAAAGCACTGACAGCAGCGCTTCAGAAATTCCCGCGCTTTAACTCTTCGCTTTCAGCTGATGGCAAGTCACTTTTTTACAAGAAATATTTCAACGTCGGTATCGCCGTCGATACACCAAACGGTTTGGTCGTGCCGGTCCTTAAAGACACAGACAAGAAAAGTATCTATCAATTGTCTGAAGAGATGACCGATCTCAGCACACGCGCCCGGGACAAGAAGCTCAAGCCTGCCGAGATGCAGGGTGCAAGCATGACAATCTCGAGTCTCGGCGGCATTGGGGGTACAGCCTTTACCCCGATTGTAAACCCACCGGAAGTAGCCATTCTCGGTATCACTCGCGCCAGAATGCAACCGGTATGGAATGGTGAAGAATTTAAGCCGCGTCTGATGTGTCCGCTTGATATCACCTATGATCACCGCGTGATCGACGGTGCTGATGGCGCACGCTTCATGGCCCACTACTGCAAAGTGATCGGTGATATTCGCAAGATCATGCTGTACTGATCTGCCAATACACACCACCACTTATAAGTTACACCTTAAAACATAGAGTCACGGAGTTCACGTGGATAATCCCGTAACAGTTTCAGTACCTGACATTGGTGATTTCGCAGATGTTGAAATCATCGAGG
>CAYPDN010000341.1:0-4368 GCA_964409445.1 uncultured Granulosicoccaceae bacterium | reverse complement strand
TTTTATGTTTTTCCAGCAGTGCTACTTTTGCACCGCGCCTCTGCGCTTCAAATGCCGCAGAAATACCACCGCCACCGGCGCCAATAATTACGATGTCATACGTGTGTGCCATTGAGAGATTCCGTGTAAATAATTTCGGCGTCCCCTGCGACACCCGGTACCTGAAAGTAGTCCATCACACCGGTCGCTCCGTCAATAGACAGAACACCGAAGGCATGATGATAATGATCACCATCATGGCCTAACTGGCAATCCAGATTAATCTGCGGTGCGACGCTTGCATGCTCTGACAACGCAAGATTCGGTAGTTGCTTATAGGGCTGCCAAAGCAATGCCACAGGAATGGCACCAGAACCAATACACCGACCACGCCGCAAACCCAGATAAGGCTCAAAGGCAATCAGATTGTGCTCATGCCCCCACAGCCAGAGATCTATCTCCGGTAAGTAAGACGAAAATGCATCATACAAAACGGGGTTTAATGCGAGGGGGCGGTTATCTTCAGTTCTGCCGATATTGCCGGAAGCGGTAAAGAGCTGATAGTGAGATAACATCACTGACTTGCGGCCCGACGCAGTGTCCAGTTTGTGCCTGTGCCATTCCACCTCTTTGGAATCCACTGCAGGTATTGCCGACAAAGCATCAACGACTTTACCTGGCTCCGGAGGAGCACCAACAGAAAGAATCTGCCAGTGCTCGTTGCGCAGGCAAAAATAGCTTGCAGGCTGCCCCAGCTCATCCAGCAGCCAATAGTAGCCGGCACCACCAGCATACAAATCGTGGTTTCCGGCAAGGTTGTATATCCGTGTTTCCGGTGGCAAATACTCACGCACAACAGACAGAAAATGATCGTTCATTTCTTTTTTGGTACCGGAGTAATACACATCACCCAGATGAATAACGATATCCGGATTTTGATCCGCTATGCATCGCATAACATTTTTCGCAAGCGGTGTGCCCGTCCCCCAGTCAGAGACAAACGCTATTTTGACCTTGCCTTCTCCGAGCGGCAGCACGAAGTCATCCAGTGACTCATAGTGGCGGTACGGAATTGGCTGATTGTTATTATCAAATTCAAGCAGCGTTTTAGCCCACAGCGGATCGCAAACCGAGTACCTGAGCTCTGATTCTATCTCTGCAGCCTTTTCACGATTGCCGGAAAATTTTGCCGCTGCTAAACCGACATACAAGTGCGCACACTTCGAGACCAGTGAACCTTTACTGATAACCTCTGCCAGATCGACGCCATCTTTTCCTTCAGCAATGGCGGCTTCGAGCGAGCCACAGGCTTCAGAACACGCTTTCATAGCCGGATGTACGGACGACAGGGTTTCTTCACAGCCTTCTCCTTCTTCCTGCAATACAGCATGCATGGCAGACTGCCACCGGGACATAAATGACTGTCCGTAGGTTTTAATAGACATTCTTTAATTCACGAGTTCGGGAAAAGTTACAGCACAAATTTAAGATCAATACCACGTTAACCGCTGATTGCCGGTTTGGCATTAATAAACAGAAGAACAATACCACAGACAATCAATAAACTACCGATCAGCTGGCTTACACCCAATTGCTCCCTTAAGACAAAAAACGAGAACACCATTGCAACCGCAATCGTGCCACCAACGATTACAGGAATAGCGACACCTGCAGCCATGGGACTTGACCCCTGAAGTCCTGCAAACAAATAGAAGTAACCGATTTCCGCCATGCCAATACAAACCCCTGCGACAGTCGCCCACTGATAAGCACCGGTGTTGAGCCGGAAAGTCTGACCGCCCTTTACGATCAGGCAGATCAGAAACACCAGCGACACAACCAGTGCTGCAACCTGTAAACAGATAGTTGCCAAAACGGTTGTAGTTGCTGCCTCAGGTACCTGGCTACCTGACATCTTGATGAATAAATTATATCCGGAATACAAAAACGTCACGCTAACCAGCAACACCATGCTTACAAGATTAATACTCAACTTTATCCCCCGGTTTAGTCATCAGAGCAGTCAATACTCCAGGTGTTGATACAAGCGCTGCTGATGTCTTTCGCAAACGGCACGGCGGCATACATAAAGCGAATATGCAAAAGATATTCACCAGCAGATTTTTAATTTGCACCACACTCGCCAAAATCATGTGTCGGTAACCGCTCGGATATCTCGATCATCAAAGCCTTGTGTAATCTTGGTCCATCGGGTGTCAGCGCGCATTCGCCGATTAGACGGTTGTATTCAATCCGCAGCATTCAGCGACATTTTACCTGTCTCCGGCACAAGACTCCTGTGTTTTGTTCTGGTAGGGTGATCGGGTCTGCGCCGGTTCTGCTGCTACAACCCGCTGGCGGTTTAGCTTGCTGCAAAGCTGGCACCTATTGACAACCGTAACCAAACACGCACATCTAAAGAGGAATTTCCGGATGAAAAAAACCGCACTATATCTCGCTACCGCGTTGGCTGGCACTTTAAGTGTTGGTATCGCACAGGCACAACAGCAATTCGTCTCCATCGGCACTGGTGGTGTCACGGGTGTCTACTACCCGACAGGTGGAGCAATCTGCCGACTGGTTAACAAGGATCGCAAAGAGCACGGTATTCGTTGTTCCGCAGAGTCTACTGGTGGCTCCATCTACAACATCAACACTATTCGCGGTGGTGAACTGGAATTCGGTGTTGCGCAGTCTGACTGGCAGTTCCATGCCTACAACGGCACGTCCAAATTTGAAGACCAGGGCAAGTTCGACAACCTCCGTGCAGTATTCTCAGTACACCCTGAGCCGGTCACTATTCTGGCTCGCGGCGATGCAGGCATTGACAACATCAGTGATATCAAAGGCAAACGCCTGAACATTGGCAATCCCGGTTCTGGTACGCGCGGTACATGGGAAGTCATCGAAGAAGCTATGGGCTGGGAAAGAAAAGACCTTAAGCTGGCATCAGAAATGAAATCAGCTGAGACCGGTCAGGCACTTTGCGACGGCAAGATCGACGCTTATTTTTGGCTTGTTGGACACCCATCCGCACTAACACAAGAGTCACTTGCCACTTGTGATGCAAAACTGGTTAACGCAACCGGTCCGGAGATTGCCAAGCTCGTCGCCGACAACCCGTACTATCGCGCCGCAAAAATTCCTGCAGGCATGTACAACAACGAAGCAGATATTGAAACTTTCGGTGTCGGTGCGACTTTTGTTTCAAGCGCCGATGTACCCGAAGAAGTTGTCTATGTTGTTGTGAAAGCGGTATTTGAGAACTTTGATTCATTTAAAAAGTTACATCCGGCATTTGCCAACCTCACTGAAGCAGAAATGATCTCTGATTCGCTCTCGGCGCCACTGCATGACGGTGCGATGAAGTACTACAAAGAAAGAGGCTGGCTGTAAGCATTACCAGCAGCAAGTGTTAATAAAAAGTGGCCTGGTTGATCTGGGCCATTTTTTTATCTGCATTTCACACCTGAGTAGATTTTTGACCAGGCTTCCAAATCAAGATCAAACCCGGTAAGGAGATAGTAATGGCTAAAACCAGTTCGGAAGACATCGATAATTTTGTTGCAGAGATCGATACCGGCGGCCGCAACCCGGCTGGCTTTATTGGCAAGCTGATCGCTACCATCGCGTTTATCTGGGCAGTGTTTCAGCTTTATATCGCCTCCAACGTTCCTTTCTGGCTTACTGAAGTCACCGGCATGAGTCTGGTAGTTACCAACTCAAATGCACGATTAATACACCTGGCTTTCGGCTTTGTCCTTGCAGCTCTTGCCTACCCGCTATTTAAATCTAGCTCTCGCACTCAGGTACCCTGGTACGACTGGCTGCTGGCTGCCCTTGGAGCGGGTTGTTGCTTGTATATCGTATTCTTTCGCGAAGCGATTGCGGTTCGCGCCGGCCTGCCCACCACCGGTGATCTGGTTGCCTCAACTATAGGCTTGCTGGTTCTCGCAGTCGCAGTATATAGAACACTCGGCCTGCCACTACTTATTGTTGCCAGTGTATTTGTTGCCTACGTTTTCTTTGGTGACTCCCAGGTGCTACCCGAAACCATACAGTGGAAAGGTGCATCTTACGGCAAAGCGATGTGGCACTACTGGATGCAAAACGAAGGCGTGTTCGGCGTGGCACTCGGCGTGTCTGCATCATTAATATTTTTATTCGTATTGTTCGGCTCTATTCTCGAGAAAGCAGGTGCCGGTAATTTCTTTATAAAAATTGCGTTCGCGCTGCTCGGTCATTTTCGTGGCGGCCCTGCCAAAGCCGCTGTTCTTGCCTCTGCAATGAGCGGTCTCTATTCAGGCTCATCAATAGCCAACACGGTGACTACCGGTACATTTACTATTCCGCTGATGAAAAGAACCGGTTTTTCTGCAGAAAAAGCCG
>CAYPDN010000340.1:0-4377 GCA_964409445.1 uncultured Granulosicoccaceae bacterium | reverse complement strand
GCCAGATCAAAGAATAAATTTATCGACGGTGTATAGGCGGCGAGTATACGGTGACCATGCAAGATTCCTTTTGGCTTGCCTGTTGAGCCCGAGGTATACATAAGCAATGCCGGGTCGTCTGCACCGCCAAAGTCTGGTGAGAATGTCTGAGTACCTGAGCTGTCGGTCAAAGCTTTGTTTAAATCAATTTCAGCTGACGCCGGGTTTCTCAGTAGAACATGCTCAAGGCTCGGGAAGAGGCTGGCAGTGTCTTCTCTAAGTGAACCCCAGGCTTCTTCAGAAGTTAGCAATACTTTTAATTTGCAATCGTTTAACGCGTGTTGCAGTGACTGTGGCCCGTACAATTGAGAGAGTGTGACGGCGACGGCCCCCAGTTTGCACACAGCCATATGTGCAACTGCTGTATCCGGGTGCTGCCCTGTGTGCAAACCGATTAAATCACCTCGACCGTAACCGAGATTTTTTAGAGATGCTGCGAGATTGGTGGAAGCGGTGTCTACTTCAGCGAACGTCATGGTGCTGACCGTGCCGTCTTCCTGTTCGAAAATCATTGCCGGGTTGTTACGACTATTTTCATCCAGGTATTTTCCAACAGTCATGTGGAAAATATTTACCGTGTCGGGCCACGCAATACGCCACTGATCACCGTTCCTCTCAAGATTTAACCGGTTCAGTGTGCTTTGATCGAGTGCGTTCAGTTCATCCATAGTTTGCTACTGCAATTCGCTATCGAGTTGATGAGAGGTTAATACCAGGGCCGCTGTGTTTTTCGGCGTTTGCTTTAGATAACCTGTGATGTCGGTATCTGCCATAGTATCGAGACGAACCACGGTTTGAGTATCTGCTCCGTCAAATTTTGCCAATGCGAAACTGCCTTCAGTACCATCGCAACGATGTGCAATGCGGGCTTCACCGGACAAAGTCACCCACTCCCCAACAGTGTGATTACACTCGCAGACACGTATTGGCGGGAAGCTTGTTTTTTTACAGGCACTACAGCATCTGGCAATAGCAATGCCCTGTTGTAATCCGTTGACAAATGGTTCAAGCCAGCCAGCTTGCAGCTGATAGTCCAGTGTGAGTTGATATTCAATGGTCACGCTGTTGCTCCGGCCAGTAGCGTGACAGCAGCGGTGGTACATACTCCGCCGTGGGTGTCTGCAAGTGCATAGTGCGGCAGCGTTTTCGGCTGCAACTGCTGTTCATACAAACCTTCCAGTAACAGTGCACAGGTTGCAGTTTGTGCAACTCCTGTGGCACCCACCGGTGCTCCCTGGCCCATCAATCCGCCAGAGAGATTGATCGGCGTTTGTCCAGTTGCGGCAAAACGTTTAGATTGCAGGTCTTTGCAGATGTCATCACTTATCCCTAACGCATCAATTGCCTGCAGCTGCGCTCCTGCATAGGCGTCGTATACTTCAGCCACATCTACCTGAGAAGGTTTGAGATCAGCTTCGCTGCAGGCTCGCTGCATGGCTAATCTTTTGGCTGAAAAATCTCCGGCGTCTGATCTTGCACCGAGATGTGGTGAGTCTGAGGCGGCACCCATACCCACAATGGCCGGTGCGGTTTTTCTGGAGGATGGGCGCTGACCTGATGCCGACAGGATGAGTGCTGCAGCACCGTCGCTTAATGGTGAGCAATGCAATCTTCGATACGGGGTTGCCAGTAAGGGTGACTCATCGATCTCTTGCTGACTGTGTATTTTTTTAAGGTGGGCGCGCGGGTTATGAGTTGCATTTGCACGGTTTTGTTGGGTTACCTGTCCCAGATCCAGCTGTGTAATCGGCACTCTTTGCATAAAAGCCTGCAAAGACAGTGCGTAAAGTACGGTAGCGCTGACGCCTGTCATACCGTCGGTCCATGCATCAAATGAAAAGCTGTACAGAGATTTTACCGTCGACCCGGAAAGCTGCGATGCAGAAGGGTCGACGCCGATGACCGCTACATGCCTGTAAGCACCTGTTTGAATAAAGCGCGCCGCCGTATGAACAGCGAGCTGCCCTGAAGCGCCGCCACCCTCAACTCGAAGGGTTGACGCACCCACTAAACCAAGGTCACCTGCTAACACGGACGCCGGATTCAACTGTAGTGAAAAAAAGTCACTCTCGGAGGCGACGACCAATGCATCGATGTCCTGCCGTTCAAGTGAGGAAAGGTTTAGTGCATCTTCAAAAGCCGCCAGCGCCCAGTCTCTGAAAGAGGACCCGTCTTTTCGTCGGTTGAATGCCGTTATGGCAGCTCCGCAAACGGCGACTTTTGATTGAGCCATGTAATTTACCGACGCGATACGGAAGAAATTCCTACAGCACCAGTTTGGCTTAACATATTTGTAAATACAAGTTATCGTGAGCAACTGTTTTTCTCAACCCGGAAATCGATGTTGTATTGCACGATATTTAAAAACCCATGACGCATGGTTTATATTTTCCAAACCTATGAATGAATCTCCGGCGGTCGGTGCAGGGGTGCTGATTAGTGCTGCGTCAATATGCTTTTGCGCAGGTGGCTTGTATGGCTGGAGTGCGCTTATTCCGGTAATAGAAAGCCGATTCGATGCGTCGACCGAGCAATCCGGTCTGGTGTTTTCTACCGCTATTGTTGCTTTTTCGATTGCGGTCATCGTCTCCCCGCGTCTGCCAGCAAAATACAACGGTCTGAATGGTTGCATTTTATTTGGCGTTTGTGGAGCTGTGTGTCTGGTGCTGGCATCGATCGCACCCACCTTTTTATGGTTTCTTATTGTATTTGGTATGGGCTTTGGTGCCTGCAGTGGAGCGATTTATATCAATGCACTTGCGATTGCAGCTCGGTCAGTCCGGCCTGCGGTTTTAACACCTCTGATGGTTGCAGGGTTCGGGATGGGGGGTGCGGTCTTTGGTTTAGTGTGGCGTCTTTTAGTACTGCAGGACTGGGCTACTCTGGTGCTATTGCCACTAGTGGCTTCATTGTTAGTCGCGTGTGTAGCGGGTTATATGATTAGCAAGAGGGCGAACACTACATATCAAGCGAACGCAGCACCATCATCTATAACGCGGCAGTCGTTACGGCCAGGTGTATTTGCGTTGCTATGGCTAAGTTTTGCGCTGGGCTCCGCCGGCGGTTTGATGGTGTTGGGTCTGGCTGGCAAGATGACAGATTCCATCGGTGCGAGCGCTGCGATAACATCTATAGCGATTGCCGGCGTTGCAGTGGGAAATACAGTTGGTCGACTGTCAGTTGGTGGATTTAACTACGCAATGCAACCTGTTAACACAGCACTGCTGGCGGTTAGTGTCGCCGCGATCGGTCTTGTTATTACTGGAAAAGCTGCGACACCTGCATTAGTTGCGACCGGGCTTATTATTGTGGCCATCGGATACGGGGCAGTTGCATCAACAATTCCGGCACTGGTCGGTGCAGTTTATGGCAAGGATGAATTTGCACGAGTATTTTCCTATGTCTTCTCAGCATGGGGTGTGGCGGGTCTGGTTGCACCATGGCTTGCCGGTGTAATTCATGATCGCACCGGTGATTTTCAGAGGGCTGTTGTTTTTGCGTTGTTAGCGACTTTCGGCTCCATGATCGCGCTGCTGTTACTAAAAAGGATCGAGTCAGTTCAGGCCGGATGATTTCCTGCAGTCTGTTGGCGGCTCGGAATCATCGCTTGACAGGAAAGAATGATTACTATCAAATTGTATCTACCTTTTGCGCATTTTTTCAGACTACACGCGCTAACGGATTTACAGCGATTTAGTGATTTACCATCATCGTATGGAGGAAATACCAGGGTTGTCCAGAACCCGATGTTCAGGGCTCGTACTGAAGGTGTCCGAATACCTTAAGGTGTTCGGTTTCGGAGAAGTCGCGGTGCGAGACAACAACTAAAAACCGGTTGTTCTATCTGTTGAACGTCAGGGAGAAGACTTCGTTAAACTAAGAACTTTGTGAAGTGGTTTTCAGGTTGCTGTGCAGCAAGCTCCGCAAGTTGGTCATTTCAGATCGCAACGATTTCAAACAATTGCACAAACAGGATAAATGGTGAAAACATGAATCAAACATTTAAGTGGGCTGTACTCGCAACATCACTGTCGCTGGTGCCGCTTGCGTCACAGGCAGATACCGCAGACGGCAAAGCATTAATTGGCAAATCGTGGGATGACGTAACAGCGATGGCTCGCGGTGGCGAAGTCAATTGGTTTCTATGGGGTGGCTCTGACAACATCAACCAGTACGTGTCTGAATATATTGGTGGCATATTAAAAGACGAATACGATGTCACGCTGAATCGTGTTGGTCTGAGTGATACCGTCGAGGCGGTCAATATTGTACTGGGAGAGAAGGAGTCCGGTGTTCTGGACAAAGGCTCGGTCGATATGATCTGGGTTAATGGTGAAA
>CAYPDN010000339.1:0-4380 GCA_964409445.1 uncultured Granulosicoccaceae bacterium | reverse complement strand
ACAAACATGCGAATCGGCTCATTCTCATGCCTCGGGTTTTGTATCTTAACAGCATGGAATAGAAACCAGCCACCAAGAACAAGAGCCGCAACGAGATAGATAAGACCGCTCATCTGAATAAGATACGGTGCGATCGTAACCAGCACCAACAAGATGGTGTACAGCAGGATTTGCATCCGCGTATATTTATTGCCATGGGTCACTGGCAACATTGGTATACCAACCTTTGCATAATCATCGCGACGATGAATAGCCAGCGCCCAAAAATGTGGTGGCGTCCAGATGAAGACGATCAAAAACAACAGTAGTGGTTCCGCGGTCACCTCTCCTGTTATAGCTGCCCAGCCAAGCACTGGCGGCATTGCGCCGGCAACCCCGCCAATTACGATATTCTGCGGCGTTGCGCGCTTCAGGTACATGGTATACACACAGGCATAACCGATTAGAGATAGAAAAGTCAGCACTGCGGTAAGCACATTTACAAAGACAACCAACAACACCATTGCCACGACACCAAGCACTGCTGCAAATAACAATACGTTTGCAGTCGACAGGTTGCCCTGAGGTATCGGACGCTTATTGGTTCGGTTCATTAGTGCATCGGCTTTCTGATCGACCACATGGTTGATCGCCGCCGCAGAAGCTGATGCCAGTCCGATGCCGAGAATACCGAACACAGTTTCCTGCAGTGGCAACCAGCCCGGAACTGCCAGTACCATACCGACGATAGCAGTGAACACCAACAACAAGACGACTTTGGGTTTAGTGACCTCAAGCAGATCATCGATTATTGATGCAACACTGGTCGATGAAACAGGGGTTGACGAAACAGGAGTCGATGATGCAGCTGTTGAAGATGTTGAGTTTGAAGCAGATGCTACAATGACATCGGCAGCCATCGGCTCAGAGTCGTTGTTGGATTGAATCGCCACTATCCGATCCTTGAAGTTTTAAGAAGATGCTTCAAGTCCTTAAGAATTTTGGCCGGCGGCAGGTCGGCTGCGAATCGCATCATCAGATTGCCATTCGGATCGACCAGGTACATACATCCCTCGCAGACAGCCATATTGCTTTGGGCGCTGGCGAACTGCGACTGCAGAACGCCGATGTTGTTAGCATCGCCCCCAACAACCTGCAAACCTTCACTGGCATTTTGCAATTTCTTCTGCATCTCCTGCCACGCCGGAGTTACCAGAACACGCTGTACCCGTTCCATACGGCGTCCGGTCGAAAGACGAATCTGTCGCATGTTATACAACGCTGTCTCGCAGCTCTGATCGCATTCCTGATCGGTAAAATAAACCATGCTCCATTTGCCACGGATGTCGTCCAGACCCCAGTCGGGTTTGGCAGCACTGACCAGATCGAACGATTCAAGGGGTACTGCCGGATGTATTAGTTCACCGTTGACAGATACTCCCGCGCCTTCGTTATTCGACACATAAAGAAACCAAATCCAGGCCAAAATTAATGGTGCAGCATACAGCCCCATCAGTCCAAGCAACTTGGCCCTGCTCAGTTTTCGCGCGGCGCTTTCCGCTAATGTATCAGTCATCTTTTTGTCTAAAAACCATCAGGTATAAATACAACGCAACAAGGGCCAGCAGCATAGCAAACCACTGGAAAGCATAGCCTAAGTGTATTTGCGCTCCACTGCCGATCGGCTTCCAGTTATAAGCGTAGTTACCAGTCTGCCCGTCAGCTGCAATGATCACAGCTTCCATTGCCGGTATTTTATCCAGTTTAGCTGCAATAGTCTCATAGTCGATAAATTGCACGATGACCGGCCATTTTGTAATGCCCGAATCCGGCGCAGAATCGCCCAGCAAGATGCCCCGCGAAGGTGTTACCACAGTGCCTTGCAACAATTCAGGTAAGCCCTGATCGGTCGACTTATCATCGGACAATTGAACCTGGCGATCACCGTTGTGCCCAATCCAGCCACGATTGACCAAAAGATAACTGCCGTCGCCGAGAAAAAAAGGGGTGATGACTTCAAACCCGGCCTGACCACCGAGCGTGCGATTATCGAGCAGGAACTGACGTTGCACATCGAACTTGCCACGGAGTTTCACCCTCCGGTACAACACTGAATTAACATCATTAGCGGGCAACATCTCCAACGGTGGTAGTTCAGTAGCAGCACGATGACTTTGCACAATGGCGGTCTTCTCATCAGCACGACTGAGTTGCCACAATCCAAGTTTAAAAAAGAGCACACCAACCAACAGTGCTGCCACTGTTGATACAGCACCGGTGCGAGTAGTTAATCTGGAAGTAAATCGACTCACCGATGGTTTGTTCCGTATTGAGGCCGATAATTTGATACATCTTAATGCGTGAGCACTGGCAACTGGCACGTGTGCTATGGTGCAGTTTTATCTGTCTAGAATGCGCTCATGTTACTCGTAAAGCTGATAATCATCATCTTACTTCTGGCAATTGTTGCCAGCTTGTTTTCGGGGTTGTTTTTTCTGGTCAAAGACGACAGCAGCAAAAGCCGCACAGTTAATGCACTTACCTGGCGTATCGGCTTATCAATTGTCGCAATTGCCGTCATTGTTATAGCGGGATTAGCAGGTGTTCTGGAATAACCTGGCACCGAACTGCAAATGAAAAGCAAAAAAAAGGCACTTAAATACTCAACGTACTCAAGTGCCCTGTATTGCTTAGAATGGTGTTTGTTTAGAGAATATAAACAAAGATAAACAATCCCAACCAGACCACATCAACAAAGTGCCAGTACCACGCAGCGGCCTCAAAAGCGAAGTGATTGGTCGATGAAAAATGTTTTTTGGTTCCTCTGAACATCACTATTAAGAGGATAATCGCACCCATACATACGTGGAAGCCGTGAAAGCCTGTCAACATGAAGAAAGTAGAACCGTAGATGCCGGTAGTCAATTTCAGGTTCAGGTGGGCATAGGCTTCGTAATACTCCAGTGCCTGCAATCCGACAAACGTAAAACCAAGCGCACAAGTGGCGAGCAACCATTTGACCATCTTTGCGCGATCGCCATGCTTGATCGCATGGTGAGCGATGGTACAGGTCACGCCACTGGTCAAAAGTATCAGCGTATTAATAACCGGCAGTCCAAGCCAGCTCATTTTCTCATACTTGCCACCGAGCGCTTCCGGGCCATTGGTTGGCCAGACATAATCGAAACCAGACCAGAGAACCGCGTTGGTAGCAGCTGCGCCACCTTCACCAGCACCTGACAACCAAGGACCTGAATAGATACGTGCGTAAAACAAAGCGCCGAAGAAAGCACCAAAGAACATCACTTCGGAAAAGATGAACCACATCATCGCCATGCGAAAGGAGACATCTACCTGCGGGCTGTAAGTACCGTTCTCCGATTCAGCAATGACCTCTCCGAACCAACGCACCATCATGTAGATGAGCAGCGCGGCGCCGAAGGCCATTAGTATCCAGCCGCCACCATTGAGCAACGAGCCGAAGCCTGCAAAGAATGCAAATAGCGCTATGGAGCCGACTATAGGCCACTTTGCTTCGTGTGGAATGTAATAACTGCTCGGTGAGCTCATAAGTTGTTCCTGCTGGGACTTTTCGGGCGTTAGCTGTCAGACAAATTGTCTGGTGCTTCGCCAGTATCAAAGTAAGTATATGAGAGTGTGATCGTGTCTACACTTCGCGGTAAGTCAGGCTCGACAAAAAATATCAGCGGCATCTCCTTTTCACCCGCCGCCTCGAACTCTTGCTTGGTAAAACAGAAACACTCGATCTTGTTAAAATATTTGGCGGCAGAAGATGGCGCAACACTAGGTACCGCCTGACCAACCGCTGGTCTGCCACTCAAATTGACCGCCGTGTAGTGAGCCGTATATGTCTGGCCCGGCACCACCTGCATGGTTTGCTGTGCTGGCTCAAACGACCATGCAGCCGAGGAATTAATTACCGAGACAAATTCAACCGTCACCAAACGGTCTGATACCACCGTGCCATCAGGACGCGCTGCAGCTGTTGAGTTTGTTCGGCCGTTAAGTCCGGTAATATCGCAGAGTATGTTGTACAACGGCGGCATAACAACATAGCCAAACGCAAACATTGCCAAACTCAATGCGATCAGCTTGCCAACCAGCATTGTATGCAAATGACCTTTCATCTTCAGCGGCATCAATTCGCACCAGTCTGCTGGAACTGCAGGTAAATGCTCAGCACGTAAAAACCGATCGCAATGACAGCGAGTACGATCGGAATTTTCAGATTGCGTTTCTGGTCTGACATCATTGACGTATTGGAGCTCCGCTGCGACGCTTAGCTAAATTGAGCCGGTGGCTTTTCAAATGTGTGATATGGCGCTGGGGACGGCACAGTCCACTCCAGACCATCAGCGCCTTCCCAGACTTCGTCTGTCG
>CAYPDN010000338.1:0-4388 GCA_964409445.1 uncultured Granulosicoccaceae bacterium | reverse complement strand
GAACGAAGCATTCTGGACACTTAACTTAACTGCAGCAAAAGCGGCGCCTTTAACACAATTTATAGCAAGTTTTTCCAGTCCGGAAGGTTTGTTTTATGCAAAACTCTCTGCAGCCTCGACAATGGCCATTGCCCCTATAGTTATTTTGGGTTGGTTTAGCCAAAAACAGCTGGTACGTGGTTTGACATTCGGTGCTGTGAAATAGGTCTGCCACGGTGCCAGAAAATAGAGTACTTCAATGGGACAAATAACTTTAAAAAATATCACCAAAAGCTTCGGCGACGTTGAGGTGATCCACTCTACTGACCTGACGGTAGAGGACGGAGAATTTGTAGTATTCGTTGGGCCGTCCGGTTGTGGTAAATCAACCTTGTTAAGGCTGGTGGCGGGACTTGAAGATGTCACCAGCGGACAGATACTGATTGATGGCAATGATGCTACTTCCATTCCACCAGCCAAACGCGGGCTGGCAATGGTGTTTCAGTCATACGCACTGTATCCGCATATGTCAGTTCGCAAGAACATAGGCTTTCCATTGAAGATGGCGGGAATACCCCGTGCTGAGGCGAATGAAAAAATCGAGGCCGCAGCTGAAATACTTAATCTCACAGACTATCTGAAGCGTCGACCTGGCCAGCTGTCAGGCGGACAACGCCAGCGCGTGGCGATAGGGCGTGCGATAGTGCGGGAGCCGGAAGCGTTTCTGTTTGATGAACCCCTGTCTAATCTGGATGCTGCTTTGCGCGTGAATATGCGTCTTGAAATTTCCGAGCTTCACCAGAAGTTAAAAACCACCATGATTTATGTAACCCACGATCAGGTCGAAGCCATGACCATGGCAGACAAAATTGTCGTTCTGTCAGACGGCAACATAGAGCAGGTAGGTTCACCTCTGGAGCTCTATCGCAACCCCAGAAACCTGTTCGTTGCGGAGTTTATTGGCTCACCAAAGATGAATCTATTATCTGGCAGTCACGCCGGCAATTTTAACGCCCATACCATTGGTATTCGACCTGAACACTTTAACGTTTCAACTGACCATGGGGACTGGCAGGGCGTGGTAGGTGTCACTGAACATCTGGGGTCGGATACGTTTTTCCGTGTTCATATGGACAATGAAGTTCTCACTGCAAGAGTCAATGGCGAGATCGATGTTCAGCACGGAGATAACGTGTTTCTGAGCGCGAACCCGGAACATATCTATAAATTCGATAATCAGGGTTTAGCACAATCATGAGCCATGTGGCATGAGTCGAACAGGTGTAACAGTGATAAAGTGTCATGCGGTCCGGGTGCGGGTGGGCAGAGTATTCATAGTTGAGTTACCCAGGTGGCGATTCAATGGCTACTAAGCTATCTGTCGCAAATCTGGATCAAATTACTGGCGAAGTAGCGAAGCCTTCGTACCGACAACAAGATCTGTCGGCCGGTATTATTCATGTGGGTGTTGGCAATTTTCATCGGGCACATCAGAGCACCTACCTTCATCGATTGTTTGAAAAAGGTCTGGATCGAGACTGGGCGATTGTAGGTGCAGGTATAACAAAGTACGACGAGGCAATGCGTGACAAACTGGCCTCACAGGATTGGCTTACCACCGTTGTAGAATTAGACCCCGATAAACTCACGGCAAAAATAACTGGTGCCATGATCGATTTTATAGAAATCGATCCGCAGGCAATTATTCAGGCAATGGCCAGCCCTGAAATCAGAATCGTATCTCTGACTGTAACCGAAGGTGGTTATTATGTGGATGCTGAAACAGGTGGCTTTGATCACGCCCACGCTGACATTGTTGCTGATGTAAACAATCCGGATTCCCCGCAGACTGTGTTCGGTATCATTATCGCTGCATTGAAAAAACGTATGGAAAAGGAAATACCACCATTCACGGTAATGACATGCGACAACCTGCCGGAAAACGGACAGGTAGCAATGCACGCAGTGCTGGGGCTTGCAAAGCAAATCGACACTGCTTTACATGATTGGATAGCAAGCAACGTAGCGTTTCCGAATTCGATGGTAGATTGCATTACCCCGGCTACAGCTGAGCGGGAAATCGCGATTTTGAAAGACACTTTTGGCATAGACGACGCAGCCCCGGTGGTATGTGAACCTTTTCATCAGTGGGTATTGGAAGATAACTTTCCGAACGGCCGACCGGCATTGGAAAAAGTAGGTGTTGAGTTCGTGGATGATGTCGCACCCTATGAATTAATGAAGCTACGCATTCTCAATGGCGGACATGCATCGATAGCGTATCTGGCTGGTCTGCTGGACATTCACTACGTACATGACGCAATGAATAATCCGCTCGTGGCAGGATACCTAAACAAGCTTGAGCACGACGAAATTATTCCCACTCTGGCTGAAATACCAGGTGTAAGTTTTTACGAGTATTACGATAAAATTGTCGAACGTTTTGGAAATGTTGCTGTAGGAGATACGATTCCGCGTCTATGCTTCGACGGTTTAAATCGCCAACCGAAGTTCATCTTGCCGGTAATTGAAGCACGCCTTGAGCAAAACCAGTCGATTGACGGACTGGCACTAGAGTGTGCCTTATGGTGTCGCTATTGCTATGGCACCACAGATTCTAGTGCTGAAATACCACCTAACGATACCCAGTGGGAGCGACTAAAAGATAAAGCCGCTGCTGCAAAAGATAATCCTCAGGAGTGGCTGGGCCTCACCGATGTGTACGGACCACTTTCCAGAAATAAAGTATTTACTCAAGCTTTTGAAAAGGCTCTGAATAGCCTTTGGAAAAATGGAACAGCTGGCGCCGTAGAGCAATACCTGTCATAAATTTTCAATACGCTCCCGTAATACCTGGTTTCAACAAACTGACTTTTTCACAACAGCTGAGAGCTAAGAGGCTATGAAAGCAATTACGTATCAATCGCTGGGAGAAATTCAGAGCAGTGAGCTTGCAGATCCCACCGCCGGTGCCGAAGAAGTTGTCATACGTGTGCACGCGAGCGGTATCTGCCATACCGATATTGACATACTGCACGGCCGGTATGGAAGTTCAACGTTTCCGATAGTGCCCGGTCACGAGTACGCTGGGGAAATTACATCCGTTGGTAGTGCAGTTAAAAACTTCAAAGAAGGTCAGCGCGTGGTGGTTGATCCCAATATCCACTGTGGTGAGTGCCGTGCGTGCAAAAAAGGTCTGACTAACCTCTGCGATAAACTAGGTGCCTACGGTGTTACACAGCACGGTGGCTTTGCGGAATATAGTGTTGTGCATCAGGACAACATCGTCCTCATGGCAGATGATCTGTCTTATGGAATAGCAGCGTTGGCGGAGCCAGTCGGCTGTGTATTAAACGGCCTTGACGCCATAGATACCAATACCGTAGAAAACGCCCTGATATTCGGAGCAGGTCCTATTGGAATGCTAATGGCCCTTTCGCTGCGCACAAAAGGCGTTAACGATATCACGATGGCCGATATAGATGAATCACGTCTGACGCTAGCCGAGTCATTTGGTTTAAAGGCTGTAGCTGCAGGCTCAAGTGACTTAGACACGTTAGAAAAATCAGTAGATCTGGCAGCAGATGCTACCGGCGTGCCGAAAGTAGCAGAAGGTTTAATAAATTATGCTGCCAATGGAGGAAACGTACTTTTCTTTGGTGTTTGCCCACCGGGTGAGACAATTTCCGTGTCACCGCATGATGTTTTTCGCAGACAAATTCGTATGGCGGGAACACATTCACTGAATCACAATATTCCAGAGGCGTTAAAAGCGATCGAAGATATTGGGCCAGACATCGAACGCCTAATATCTCATCGCGTAGAATTAGGTGAAATAAAAAGCTTTCTGGAAAAAAGCGGTCAAACAAATTCTCTGAAGATTCATGCGGTAGTCTGACAAGTACCTAAGATGAATCAAACTACTTGTAGCGTCCCCGCGTATGACTTGCGCAAGAATTGCCTCTTGCGCTTCTAAAGCTCAGTTAATTTTGTATTACTCAAACCAGTCCAAAAAATAATTCCGTCCGGATACTTCAGAAAATGGCCTTGCGGTCGATACCATGTCGGTAAAATTCGCAGGCAAGTTGCAAAGGTACAAAGCAGGCTTGTCTTAAGGCTTTGCTACTGGATATGGGTTCAGTCTGGTATTGGCAGATTCTTTAGCCAAAGTAAGTTGAGTAAGTATGAAATTAGCTGGCTGCTTTCGAATAGCTACAATAACCATGGTGATGGCGCTTACTGCCTGTGGTGGCGAATCAACTGTATTGGAAGAGGAAGCGAATTCCATTGCCTCTTCGCCTGCGCCGGAGGTTATTTTATCTCCTGACGTCTCTCCTCAGCCTGAGACCGAGCTTGAATCGCAGACTAATCAGGGAATTCAATCTGCGGCAGATATTGAAACTAATCCA
>CAYPDN010000337.1:0-4391 GCA_964409445.1 uncultured Granulosicoccaceae bacterium | reverse complement strand
GATCATTGACACCTGCAAGCATCACGTACTCAAACAATATGTGCCGTTTGCGATCGCCCCGTGTTTTATCACTCGTGCCAACCCATCTACGACAAGCATCCATTAACTCTTTTATCGGATACTTTTCGTTGAGTGGCACCAACGGGGTTCTAAGCTCATCGTTCGGTGCATGCAGCGATACCGCAAGCGATACATCCACCGTTTCTTTAAGCTTGTCCATCGCCGGCAGCACACCACTGGTACTGACTGTGACTCGCCGTTTGCTTAGCCCGTAGCCATTGTCGTCAAGCATTAGATTCAACGCCCGCACCAGATGGTTGAAGTTAAGCAGCGGCTCGCCCATACCCATCATCACTACATTGGTAATACGGTGATTTTGCGTAGCCGGTTTCTCTGCAAGCAATTGTGTTGCCAACCAAACCTGACCGATAATTTCCCCGGTAGTCAGATTGCGATTAAAACCCTGTCTGCCGGTGGCACAGAACGAACAATCGAGCGCACATCCAATTTGCGAAGACACACACAGGGTGCCGCGATTTTTCTCAGGAATGAAGACAGTCTCGATACCATTGCCACCTCGCAGGCGAAAAGTCCATTTGCTGGTACCGTCTGCAGAGAGATGGTCGGTCTCAACTGCAGGAACATAGATTTCGGTTTGGCTTTTAAGCTTCTCTCGCAGCGCAATCGACAGATTGGTCATCTGGTCGACGTCTGAAGCGCCGTGGTGATACAACCATTTCAGAACCTGGTCGGCACGGAACGGTTTTTCATCAAGGGTCTCAAAAAACGCTCGCATCCCTGCCCGATCTAAATCGAGCAGGTTGGTTTTGTCAGAACGCGGAGCCGGTGCTACCGGCTCAGCATTATCTAAACTCGCCGCACCGTGCGCGCCCGAATTTAGCGGGTTCGTGGGCACAGCTCGTTATCATTGAAGAAGAATGCAATTTCAACCGCTGCAGTTTCAGGCGCATCTGAGCCGTGAACTGCATTTTCGTCAATGCTCGCCGCAAAGTCTGCGCGAATAGTACCGGCAGCGGCTTCCGCCGGATTAGTTGCACCCATCACTTCACGGTTTTTAGCAATCGCGCCTTCGCCTTCAAGCACCTGCACCATCACCGGGCCGGATGTCATGAAAGACACAAGATCGTTGTAAAAGGGACGCTCTTTGTGCACTTCGTAGAAGGCACCGGCCTTTTCCTGGCTCAGGTGCATCATTTTCGCCGCGACAATCGTAAGACCAGCTTTTTCGAAGCGGCTGTAGATCTCACCGATTACATTCTTGCCAACGGCATCGGGCTTGATAATAGAAATAGTACGTTCAACTGCCATGAATACACTCCAAACAAAGGGGTTAGAAAATTATGTGGATAATTTGTGGTTAAAGAGGTTAGTTACAGGGGAAAGGCGCCGGATTTTACATCATCGGGCCCGCAGATGCCGCTATTTTAGTAGACAGCGCAGCACCTGTCTTGCCGATAACGCCCTGGTCCGCGCTGCAAATTACCGAGCTACACCATCGTTGCGTCATCGTTCCCGGAAGCACCACCGGCGAGAATGATATCTTCAGCAGATGCGGCACTGCCACCACCAGTCAGCAGTCGTTCGAGGTATCGCGCAATTACGTCAATCTCAAGATTAACTCTGACCGAGGCCTTGCAGCGTCCGAGGTTGGTCTGCTCAATCGTATGAGGGATGATATTCACACCAAAACGATCACCGGCTACCTCATTGACCGTCAGGCTAACTCCATCAACACAAATTGAGCCTTTCGCTGCAATATATTTCGCAAGCGCCGCTGGAGCTTCGATTTCGATGCGCTCTGATCTGCCGTCCTGATACCGGTCCACTACCTCGCCCACACCATCCACATGACCGCTGACCATATGCCCACCCAGACGAGTGGTCGGAGTGAGTGCGAGTTCGAGGTTGACCTTGTCGTCAACCGCCAGCGTTCCAAGCGTAGTTACCGACAACGTCTCTGCGGATACATCGGCACTGAAAGTATTGTCAGTAAAGGCCACTGCCGTCAGACAGACACCACTGATCGCGATGCTGTCACCGAGGGCGATATCTGAGACTTTAAGATCACCGAGCCCGATGATGAAGCGACTGTCGTTGCCGGTATTTTCAATCGCTTCGATCTTGCCAACACTTTGAATGATCCCGGTAAACATCAGGCTTCCACTTTTAAGTTAACGCAGCGACTGGTTATTGGTGTTGATGACGCGTTGTCAAATTCAGCACCTGCAAGTACCCCCGCTTCTGCAATAGACTCTGCAGAGTCATAGCGATCATACACTGCATGCATAGCGCCCAGCGCATAAGGACTACCGGAACCCGTCGACCAGAAAGAAGAGTATTCGTACACTTCTCGCATCGCGTAAATGCCAAAGATACCGTGTTCATTTACTGCCAGCGCATCAATATGGCTTGACTCGTAGGGGTCATCATCGTCATCTTTGGTATTGAGATAGTAGTTTTCTTTAAGCTCGGCATGCACTAACGAAAACGTTTTAAAGATTTCCGCGCGGTCAGTGAAGTTAGGAAAAAAATCACTTTTACTTAACAGACTTTCAATCACCAGTGTATGTGCAGCACTGCCGACAATCGCCAAATGAGTTTCACCAAAAGTTTGAATTTTTTCACTATGCGGATCATAGCGCGACGACAACTTCAGATCACCGTAGCTGGTCAGTGAATCTGCTGCAATACAGGCAACACCATTTTTACGAACAACGACAACTGTGGACATAGCAAACCGTAAATTAACTATAAATAATGAAAAACAGGCGCAAGCCCCTTAGGAAACCACAACAGGGCTTAACAATACTCGCAGATCACGACCTACCTGCTGCACGCCTGAAAACTCGAATTCTGTGCGCTCAGCCATATCCGTCAAACCTGATATTGCAAATAAACCGCGCGCATCGGCACCCAGCAGATGCGGTGCAATATACAACAGTAGTTCATCAACAAGCTGCTCTTTTATCAGGCTTGCACACAGAGTTGCCCCCGCCTCTACATGCACTTCATTGATTTCTCTAGCCGCCAGATCCGCCAGCATTTTTTTCAGATCAATGCCATCTTCAGAGCCCGAAGGTACTGCCATCACCTGACAATTCTCTAAATCCTTCACCTCGGTTGCAGAGTTTGCATAGATAACCACATCACGATCAGTCCTAAAGAGCTGTGCATCAGCGCTTGTTTTAAGCGCCGAATCTGCAATTGCAAGTAGTGGTTGTTGCAGCTGACCAAAACCGTGCTGGCTGAACTGTTCATCCGACAACCGCACATTAAGTTGTGGATCATCACTTTGCACTGTGCCGATGCCAGTTAGAATGCAATCAGCTTGCGCGCGCCAGAACTGTACATCCTGCCGCGCCGCTTCAG
The DNA here is from genome assembly GCA_964409445.1 of uncultured Granulosicoccaceae bacterium. GTDB lineage: Bacteria > Pseudomonadota > Gammaproteobacteria > Granulosicoccales > Granulosicoccaceae. The sequence goes on along the minus strand of CAYPDN010000337.1, from coordinate 1,001 downwards.
CAGTTATCCATTTGCTTTCGCCGTTGGCAAGAGCCGTGCGGCCGTCAAGGCTCATCGCCATTTTTATTCTAACCCAGGGTCGTGAGTGCCGCATACGACTGAAAAAACCCGGGTTAAGTGCAGCACAGGCGGCTTCTTCACAACCGGTTAATACCTCGACACCGGCATCGCGAAGTTGTTGCAATCCGTCGACTTTCGGGTTTGGATCCATGCTGCCGACAATCAGCCTCGCAATGCCTGCTTTCAATAGTGCGTCTGTACATGGAGGTGTTTTGCCGTGATAAGAGCACGGCTCGAGCGTGACGTAGGCGGTAGCACCTTTCGGATCAGCATTGGAAGAACGGCAGTCTGCAAGCGCTTCAACTTCTGCGTGCCCTAACCCTGCGCGCTTGTGCCAGCCGCGCCCGATTGTTTGACCATCTTTAACCAGCAAGCAACCAACGCGCGGGTTGGGACTGGCGGTAAACAAACCTCGACCAGCGAGAGCAACCGCTTCAAGCATGCGGTCGCGATCCGCTTGACTAAACACTACTTGCGCCGCGATTTGGTGATCCGCTCTTCGTCAGTTTGCAGCAGCTGCATCTGGCTTTTGGCCTCTTCAGGGGAGAGTTCTTTTTCCAGCCGCTCGATAACATCTCTAAATGACTCGATGTCTTCAAAGCTCAAATAGACTGATGCGAAACGGATATAGGCGACATGATCAAGTTTAAGCAACTCTTCCATTAGCCACTCACCTAACCTGCGTGAAGAAATCTCGCGCTCCCCTGTGACCAGTGCGCGGTGCTTTAGACGGCTCATGGAAAGATGCACGTCATCCATCGCTACGGGCCGTTTTTCCAGCGCCTTTTGCAGCCCGGCCAAGAGCTTGTCCTCGGAGAATCGTTCGCGACTGCCGTCAGATTTAACGACACGTGGCAGATTCAATTCCGCGGATTCGTAGGTGGTGAACCGCTCCTGACACTCCAGACATTCCCGGCGGCGGCGAATCTGGTCGTTATCGC
>CAYPDN010000336.1:0-4401 GCA_964409445.1 uncultured Granulosicoccaceae bacterium | reverse complement strand
GAGCGAACATTCTACTGGCTGCAGGAGGATTTCGAGCAGATCGTGAAGCGGGATGTGGTCGATGAACTGGGCGGCAAACGCAAAAGCATCGAAGTCAGCCAGGCGGGTGAGTATGTGGTTCAGGTGACCAGAGGCGGCTGGACAAATCCCGCATTGCTACAGATGCCGCCACGCAGTGACCTGCAGCGGGTCTCTTATATTCTTGATGATGAATCGCAGCTAATGCGTCGTTACTGGTACCATGTCGATCGATTTGACTCCACGGCATTCAGTGAAAGAAGGCTGCTGGATAATGTTAGCTCGTTTACTTTCCGCTTTTTTGATTTAGGCGGATCGTGGCATAACACCTGGCCACCCGCAGACAATCTCACTGAAGATTTCGACGAGCTGCCAGCCGCTGTGGAGGCAACAGTAGAAGTAGAGAATGTCGGTACGATTAGTCGATTGTTTGTTTTGCCCTTTTAATATCGCTGTTAAATAGTTCAATGCAAAATAGAATCGTCACTCAGACCGGAGCTTCAAATCAACGCGGCGCGGCGTTGGTCACCACTTTGTTAATGGTTGCTTTGATCACAGTGACGGTGACCTCGATGGCAACAAAGCAGCAGCGCTCAATTCAAATGGCGCAAAATCGACAGGTACAGCTGCAACTTAGAAATCTAGCCTCTGCCGGTGAAAAATTTTCTATGGCGGTGCTGCGACGTGATCGCAACGAGGGCGAACGTAACAACTCCGACAGCACTGAAGACTTCTGGGCGCAAAGTTTGCCACCTGTGCCTGTAGACGGTGCCACGATAGAAGGATGCGTGATCGACCTGCAGGGCAAGTTCAACATAAATAACCTGATAGATCTTGAAGGTAATGTTGATCAACAGGAATTTGAGATTCTTCAGCGATTATTGACAGCGCTTACCATTGAATCTACTAAAGCTGCTGCCATTCTTGATTGGGTAGACCCGAATATCGATGTCACCGGGTCAGATGGTGCAGAGGATGATTTTTATACCGGCCAGTCACCGTCTTATCGAGCTGCCAATGGTCCGATGGTCAGTCCCACAGAATTGTTGTTAGTCAAAGGCTTTCGGGTTGTCGATGAAGGTGGACTGGATGACTACGATGTTTTGCTGCCGCACATAACGACTCTGCCGACCGGTGCTCCGATTAATGTCAATACAGCATCGAGCGCAGTACTCGCATCCCTTGCACCGCATATGGCCGCGATTGCAGACGACATAAAAGTCGTCGATGACGAATATTGGCAGGAATTTCCCGGTTGCCCCGAAGGTGGTGGATTGCTTGATACACTGCTGAATGCGGGCGATGACGATACCGACGATGGATCCGATCCGGCTGCTGATCCGGCTACCGGTGAAGAGGAAGAAGATGAAGGCAGCTTTATCTATGAAACCATTGAGCAGTTTCGCGCTGATGCAAAAGGTGACGTAGAAGAGGAAAATCTCGATAATGTCATCGGCATCGATGTAAAGAGTCAATACTATATGACCCGCGTGACTGTTACGCGTGACGAAATCACCGTCACTCAATATACAACTTTCTTTCGCGACAATAACGGTGCGCTGCAGGCTATCCGGCGTTCACGTGGTGGAATTTAGCAGTTTGTGAACGCCCAAACGAACAGTAACCCATTGGATTAGTAGTTATGGCTCAGTATTTACTTACCTACCTGCAGCGAACAGGCGATGACTACCTGCGCTGGTGTGTTTGCGATGACAAAGGTGCTGTTGTCGGGCAGGCGGATCACGGTACTTTCGAGCAGGCAGCCAAAGCGGCTCAGCGACGTCGTGTAGTGATGGTAGTTGCGGGCACCGAACTGCTGATGGAAGAAGCAGATGTGCCTGGAGCCAATCAAGCCAAAGCGCATAAAGCAATCCCCTACATGCTTGAAGAACAACTCGCTCAGGACGTCGACGCTTCACACTTTGCTTTCGGCAACAAACAGACCAATGGTCGGATACCGGTGGCAGTTATCTCAAAACAGAGTTTTGCATGGATTCGTGAGATGGCAGAAGTCGCCAAACTTAATATACAAGAGATTGTTCCGGAAACAATGGCGCTGCCGTTTTTCAGTGATCGCTGGACAGTGATGACCAACAATGGCCATGCGTCAGTGAGGTTGTCTTCTTCAAAAGGTTTTTCGTGTGATACGGAAATGTTGCCGATGTTACTGGGCAACGCTGTTGAAGGTGCGTCTCCTGAGCAAATAGATGAGGAAATTCTTCGAGTTAAACACTTTAGCTGTGGTCGCGATGAATACCGATTATTGCCCGAGGTGAATGCTGAATTTGTAAGAACTGAGGTTGCTCTGTTTGCACAGGGGTTGAGTCAATACAAAAAGACATCAGATAAGATCAATCTTTTGCAAGGTGACTACGGTAAAACAGAAGCACTGGGCAAAGCCTGGAAGCCATGGCGACTACCGGCGGCGTTAGCAGCTATGTTGTTAGCCTTGTGGGGAGGTACCAGTTTTTTGCATTTCCAGCAGCTTGGCAAAGAGGATTCCCGATTAAGGGGCGAGATGGCCGGTACGCTTAAACGGGCATTTCCGAATGTTCAAAACCCGGAACGCGATCCTTTAAGACAGATGCGTGCAAATTTAAGAGCCAATGCCGGAACTGGAATTGACGATACCAGCTTTGTGGTGATGATGTCCGCGGTTGGTGTTGCTTTGAAGCAGCTTAAAGAACCGACGGTTAACAGTATTAACTTCAAAAGGGGGCAGCTGGATATCGTTCTTGAAGCGGAATCGCTGCAGGATGTAGATAAACTTAAATCCAGTCTTGAAAAAGAAAATCAGCTGGTTGCCAATGTTCAATCCGCAGCCAAAGAGCGCGACCGTATTAAAGCAAGGCTGCGAGTGGAGACAAGTTCATGAGTATGCAAGAGTGGTATACCTCTCAAACTCCGAGAGAGCAGTTTATTGTTGCAGCTACAGCAATCGTTGGTATCGGCGCATTGATATACACGTTTGCGTATAAGCCCTTAAGCTCTGGCATTAAATCGAGGGAGGCATCAGTCGTTGCCAACCAACGCGATCTTGAATGGATGAAACAACAAAGTCCCCGCGGCAGCGGGGGTGGTGGTCAGGGTGTAAAGCCATTAGACAAAGCACCGTACCTGTTACTTGATGAAGCGATAAAGAGAGCCAGTATTTCAACACCGGAACGAGTAACTCCAGACGGTGATCAGGGCGCACGGGCGCAGTTTTCGACGGTAGAATTTAATAAATTGCTGCAAGTGCTGGGTGGTTTGGAACAAACCTATGGTCTTTCGGTGAAGACCATTAATTTAAGTCGCAAAGACACCGGGCTGGTCAGCGCACGTCTTAGTCTGGAGACTGGCCAGTGAGAATAGTCGGATTGTTTTTTCTTGCCTTACTGGCATTTGCAGTTACAGCTGTATGGAAATTCCCAGCGGCTGGTGTGCTCCCTCACGTAAACATACAACCGGTAAAACTCAGTGGCGTGAGTGGCAGTATCTGGAACGGTGGCGCGCAGTTGGTTGAAACCCCTGAGCTCAAGCAGCCAATAACGAACGTGAAGTGGAAGTTTCAGCCTTCAACACTGTTGTCGGCCAGTGCCGGTGCAGTGGTCAATTTTGAAGTGCTCGGTGGCAAAGGCGAAGGCCTGGTTAGTCGAAACAGTGGCGGCAATGTATTGGTAAACGACGGTACCTTTCGAGTTCCAGCGAGTCGACTTGAGCAGTTTCTGCCGTTACCTGTTGCCGAGTTCGGCGGTATATTGTTAGCTGATATCGAAGATCTTGAACTGGAAAATAATCTTCTTAAGCGTACCGTCGGCACGCTGACCTGGAACAATGCTGAAGTTAAAAATACCGTGCTGCTTGGCCAGGTTGTGTTTGATATTGTGCCTCAGGGTGAAGATCAGCACATTGGCAAGCTCAGTAACACAGACGGACAACTGGAGCTTCGAGGCGAGGTGGTTCTCGACCTGGCAGGTAACTATAAAGCGGACATTCAGATCAAACCCACAACCGAAACCCCGCCTCAGGTGAACGGTATTCTCGGACTGGTTGGTCGTCCGGCAAGTGATGGCAGTTATCGAATTCGCAACAACGGTAATATTCAAAATTTGCAGCTGTAGGAATGTGGCCTGCAATGTGAAGTGTTTATAGTTACTTTGTAAACAGAGGTCACACAGATGACCTTATTTCAGCATGTTGACTAAAAGTAACATTAGCAACAGGTATTCACTGACTTTGCCGGTTGTTTGGTGCCGAGTTTGGCCCTACCATCGCACGTACTATTGCTCTGAGCTTAGCGGATTAGATCTGCATGTCAGTTGATACTTCAGCCATTGCCAATCGTATAGATTTGGTGGTGGACATTGCGAAAGTTGCAGGTAAAAAAATTCTCGAACACTA
>CAYPDN010000335.1:0-4404 GCA_964409445.1 uncultured Granulosicoccaceae bacterium | reverse complement strand
TTTTGATTGTTACTCACATTAGATAAACGGTTCTGAATAAATGCAGGCATCTGCAATTCGTAGTAACCGAACATCGAAAATGACAGAACCACGAACAGAAAGGCGAAAGCAGTCAACACATATGGGTGCTGTAGTGTTGCCTGAATGTTCTCACCGCTGAGCCCGATCAGTACACCGGCGATAGTGTAGGTAAGTGCCATGGCCAGTACATAAACGAGTGACAAAGTGAATGCCCGCCCGGTACCGATCTTTTCCCCGGAGCCCACAATGATTGACGACAGTATCGGAATCATTGGCAGTACGCAGGGTGTGAATGTCAGTAGCAAACCTGCGCCGAAAAAGACCGCAATCGTAAGCCACCTGTTGTTGTTTTTGAGACTGTCTGCCAGACGATCCTGCTCTGCCTGAATGGGTACCGCATTTTGCGCGCTGACCTGACTAAGAACCTGTTCTGTATTCTGGCCTGTGGTCTGGCCTATGTTCTGGCCCGGGTTCGAGTTTGTATTTTGGCCTGCGGCCTGGCTGTTAACATCTGTAGCCATTGTTGTTATGGCGTTGCCGTTTGACTGTGATCCGGAAGCAGTACTACCTGCTGCGGCAACGGCAGCAATTTCTACCAGATTGACTTCTTTGAAAATTGGCGGGTAGCAAATGCCTATATCAGCGCATCCCTGGTAGCCAATGCGTACTACAGCATCCGTTGTGTTTTCCGGTAGTGAGATTGGCAGCTCTACTGTGGTGCCGCCTCGGTATACTTCAGAGTTGCCGAAGAACGCATCCTCTTCCCAGATGCCCTCTGCCATTTTTGATTCACCGAGGGTAGCTGCCTCTGGTGAGATAAGTTTGAAGGAGAAGCGCTTCTTATATAAGTAGTGTCCGTCCTGAATATTCCAGTTGATCGACGCGACACCGTTGACGATGGAATTCGGCATCATCGTGAACGCGACTTCGGGATCGAGAACTTCGTTATCGTCGTCCATGCGCAGCAGATCGCCAAGCGTTGATTCACCTTCGTCAGATGGTGCAGCCGATGATGGAAGTGGTGACGCAGATAAAGCGCTTGATCCAACAGACGTAATGCCCAGGCCATTGACCGGTGCGTTGTCCTGTTTTGGCTGAGTACTATTCAGTTGCAGCAGACCACCTGTTTGAGATGAATCGGCCTGAGCTAAAACTGTATCGGCGACGTTAATGGTAAATTCTTCGTGATAGGGCGGATAACAAACGCCAACGTCAGCGCAGCCCTGCGACACCACATTAATTTTCAGTGGGCCTGTTGCCTCTGAATTGATCAGTGGTGCGCTGTAGTTCAGGATGCCGCGATAGGTTTCTACTTCACCGAAAAACTGATCGTCTTTTTTGACACCGTCCGGTAGTTCCAGTGTTCCGAACTCGGCGCTATCCGAGCTCACTGAAATCTTGCTGCGGTAGACAAAATAGCCCGGCGCAATGTTGATCTCGACATTCAGCGCATCTTCATTGAGAGCGACCTGAGTCTGGAAGGCGTCAGAGGGATCCAGCAACGGCTCCTCTTTTTTGCCACCGATAAGCGATAGTGCGCTCGCCGAGAGTGCCCAGAGCAGGCAAACGGCTGCGACAGAAGATTTGATCAGAGGTATTTTCATGAAACTAATTATTGTAACGTGCCCGTTTCGACCATAGGTTGATATGAACGTTCATGGGATTCCGGCGACTGAAACCCGATTCCTGAACGCTGTTGGCTTTTACCAGCCTACTCAGTTGTGTATTTAAGTACAACGAAGGCTGCTATTGCGTGATTGCGCTGCATCGGCTTTCTTTGCGGCAAGTTTCAGGCCTCGCTGCAGAAATCCGGTGTTCTCGGTGATATGCATACAAAATAGTTATGAGGCTCATTAAGGTGAGAATAGGTCATTCAGAGGATTTAGAGGGTCTGATTCAGGCTTCACAGGCTGTAACCTATGGATGAGGTAGGATGTTTTCCACATCTTTGAATTTTGATCAGCATTGCCGGTTCATGAAAACCGGCAGCTGCATCGCAACCGGAGCGACATAGTGTTTCGAGCACTCTTTCTGCTTTTTATCGCCATGCCAATAATAGAGATCTTCCTACTGATTAAGATCGGCAGTTCGATTGGCGCATTGCTGACTATCGCTATTGTGATTATGACTGCTGTGCTCGGTACGTGGATGTTGCGCGCCCAGGGATTGTCAACACTGAACAAGGCTCGCAGTCGTATATCGGGAGGCCAGGTACCGGCGTTTGAAATGATGGAAGGTATGGCGCTGGGGATCGGTGGCGCATTGTTGCTGACCCCGGGGTTTGTTACAGATGCCATCGGTTTTGCCTGTCTGATTCCGTTCACCCGAAGGCTGATGGTTCAAGCTCTGTCAAAGCGTGTGAGCGTGGGCTCGGTTGTCGGTGGTTTTGCTGCATCGGCATCGTCTGGTCATGGACAGGGGACTGCGGGTCAAAATCAGTCGCCCTTTGGTCGTGCGACATCGGGTCAAAGCAAACCGCAACACAAGCCCAAGCCGGGGCTTGATGGTGATGTTATTGAGGGTGAGTACACCCGTAAAGATTAGCTATAGCTACGCAGAATTCTGCCGCGCAGTATCCTGGTCGGTCGAGTGAAGCGATTGCGTTACGCGATTGATGTGTTGTTGTCTTGCAGTGCCGTTAAGTCTGTAGATTCTTGCAAGCTCAGCTGTAAGCTCTCGATCATCAAACCGCAGAACAAAATTTGCAGATAGCCATTGACAGTATTTGCAGGCAAGATCATTGGCTTGCTCGTACCTTTGTTTCAATGCGGGGCTCAGGTCCTCGCGATAACTGATCTGACAAAATAATCGATCCAGCAACGCCTCTATGGAATTGCGATAGTCGGTATTAAGTGCTGCGAATATAAACTTATCTATTTCAGCCTGTATTTCAAGATCCAGCAGACTTACCTGTCTGTCGTGATGTGCATTAAAAATCATATAGAGAAAGTGACTGACTCCCTCCAGCACAATGCAGCCGTTGTCGAATATTTCACCTGACCATTGTTTGTGACAGGTGTTGTTATCAATACCGGTGAGTAGTGATGGATTCAGAAACAGGCTGATATCCAGGTTGGTTCCGTCTTCACGGTAAACCAGCATTTCCGGTGTTGTGCCTTTACAGTTCGACGATCCTGTTTCAGTTTGTGCGCTGTGACAAACAAATTCACTGATGCAATAAGGTGGTTCAATATCGTAGTGAAGTTGCAGTGCATGCTGCAGTGACACCAGAAACTGAATGTGTTCCGGGTCGACGGGTTGAAAGTAATTACTGGCATTTGCGGCAGGGGAGTCGAATGGTAAGTCTTCTTTTCGCTGAGATGATTTCATGTCGCTATATACCTTAGTGAACCTTGTTGCATTCCGGTTGCAACAAAATGCCGGAGTTTCTCAGGTCGTTGGCCAGGTTCGGATCACCGGTGCGCTCCCATTCATCAACTTTTTGCAACAAGTTGTCGAAGCTGTTTTTTGCAGGTTCGGCATTTTTCGTCTGCGGATTGATGTTGCTGAGTACATTTACAAAAGAGGTAAAGCGTCTGGACAGATCTGAAAAAATTATCGCGCTGGTTTGTTCACGACTATTGTCCGCTGCGGTTTCCGCCAAGGTGCTGTAGGCGGTTTCCCCCATCGCTATGTAATATGGTACTCCTACAACTCGCTTCTTCAGTGCCTGCGAGAACATTCCCGAGATGAATATTGCAACATCACCAAGGCGTTGCAGGTGCAGACGCTTTTCGTGGGTTGAGTCTGCCTCAACGGCGCGCTGGTAGTAGTCTGCCAGTGGTGTAAGAGTGCCGCGGTCGGGCTGGTAGTCGAAGAATTTCTCAGAGCGACTGAAGGTGTACAGCAGGTTGGTCAGATACCAGTGCGTGTGCTCGGTTATTTCCAGCTGGTTCTTCTCAGACTCCCGCGCAAGTGCGTCATGGAAGTAGATTTTCAGACTCGATTCGGTATTTATTAAGCTGTCGCTGCTTTGCATCAGTAATACCTGCAGTTTTTTGGGGCAACCAGCCGCTATTGCGGACAAATGCCATGTTTTCAGTGGCTTAAAAAGCAGGTGGTTTTCTGTTTAGGGCTGTTGTCAGTCCGCATCCCGACCCTGGCTTTGAAAGTACCGCTGCAGTTTTCTTACCTGTTCCTCGAAAATCATTTTTATTCCACTTTAATTTGCTCCAGAGCTTGAATTCGTCGGTGAAATCAATACTATTAGCACTCGCTAAGGTCGAGTGCTAGCACTCACCGGTGAAACCAAATTCCCTAAACCCTTCAAAACTCTAGATAAGAGAGGAGACCGGACATGAATATTCGTCCACTTCACGACCGTGTGGTCGTTCGACGTATGGAAGAAGAGCGCACTAGTGCGGGTGGCATCGTAATTCCAGA
>CAYPDN010000334.1:0-4411 GCA_964409445.1 uncultured Granulosicoccaceae bacterium | reverse complement strand
ACATTGATGTCGTCTTCTGCCTGTGGCGGCAGATCAAACACACTGAGATAAATAGTTGCGGTATCAGTCCCGCCGTTGCCATCATCTATGGTGTATTCAACATTCTCATTGCCTACAAAGTCATTGGCAGGCGTGTAGTTATAGGTGCCGTCATTGAACATTTGCAACGTGCCGCCACTTGGCGTGGTGACTGTGAAGTTGCCAATGAAGGTGATGCCGTCAATGGATCTTACTGTCAGCGTATCAGTGACATTAAGATCAACATCGTTGTCCAGTGCATTGCCGGAAATTGGCGTATTCACCTGCGTTACAGAGGTGTCGTCATTAGCATCCGGTTCATCATTGGCAGCAGGGTCAGGATCTGCCTGCACTTCGAAAACAACGGTTGCATCATCAGTATCGCCATCAGGGTCTATGACACTGTAGTCAAATGTATCTGTACCCAGGAACCCGGCTGCTGGTGTATAGGTAAACGTACCATCCGGCTGCACTACAACCGTACCGCCCTGTGCCGTGGTGATAGTAACTGGTGCAGATGCCGCAGCGCTTGTGGCAGGATCAACAATGGTGATCACATCACCATCCGGATCACCATCGTTACCCGCAAGCGTCGACGACATTGGCTGATCCATGTTCACCTGAAAATTATCATCACCTGCGATTGGTGGCGTGTTCAGTTCGTTAGCGGTGCTGTCGACCACATCAATGGTCAGCTCACTGTCTGCGCAGTTGCCGTTTTCATCGCACACTTCCAGCACAATACTGTCTTCACCAACAAAGTCTGCCGGTGGCGTGTAGGTGTATGATCCATCAGGGTTAATCAGTAACTGACCGCCCTGTGTAGTTGCAAGGACTGTTAGCCCTGTGATCGGATTACCGCTGCCGTCACTAACGGTCAGATCATCACCTGGCTCACTGCTGTCATTGACCAGCACGTTACCGTCTACCGGTACGTTGACCGATGTGTTATTGATATCGTCTTCAGGCTCTGGCGGCAAATCAAAAACAGTCAAAAAGACCGTTGCTGTATCAGTGCCTCCGTTGCCATCACTGATGGTGTATTGAACGGTTTCAGTACCAACAAAGTCTGTCGGTGGCACGTACAGGTAGTCACCATTGGCGTATAGCTCAAGCACGCCACCATTAGGTGTAGTCACCGATGCATTGCCAACCAGTGGAACTGCAGCACCATCTATGGAAATTGCGGTAATCGGGTCTGTGTTCAAATCCGCATCATTCGACAGCGCGTTGCCACCGATCGATGTGTTCATCGGTGTGGTCGCTACATCATCATTGGCATCCGGATTGTCGTTAGCTGCCGGATCAGGGTCCGGATAGACCGAGATTGTAACAGTGGCATCGTCTGAGTTGCCTGCCGGATCAATAGCTGTGTAGTCAAACGTATCGTCACCGACAAAACCCGGTGCCGGTGTGTAATCAAAAGTACCGTCTGGATTGACGACAACAGTGCCGCCATTCACAGTACTAAATGGAGTACCCGGTGCAACACCACCGGCTGCACTGACCTGTAGTACATCACCATCCGGATCACTGTCGTTACCAAGCACTGCGCTTGAAAGGGTTGCAGGTGCAGCAGGATCACTGAACGTTGTGTAGTTGTCGTCTAATGCAAACGGTGCGGTATTGGCAGGGTCTGCCGGATCAGTAATAGCAATGGAAACGGTGGCAGTCACCACGTTGCCCGAGGCATCACTCACTGCATAATCAAAGGTATCGGTACCGATAAACCCGGCATTAGGTGTATAGGTGTAGGTACCATCCGGAGCCATCACTACAACACCATTGCTCGTCAGTATTGGAGATCCGGTTGGAGCACCGTTCACTCCTGTCACCGTTAGTACTTCTGCGTCGGGATCAGTATCGTTATCAAGTACACTGCCATCGACAGACACATCGACGGTGGTGACATTGATATCGTCTTCCGGTACCGGTGGTCCATTGATAATAGTGGTAACAGTATTATCCGTAGCACTGACCGACGTTGCGATACCACTGGAACTGGCAGGGTTAGCAAGAGATACGTTAAAGTCTTCACGAACTTCAACAAGATCATCTGCCACAGTCGCAAGATTAATCACAAGCGGCGTCATTGACGCACTATCTGCAGGGGCTGTATAAGTCAGCACACCCGTGGCTGCATCAAAAGTAACATCGGTGTTTGCAGCAACAGCGGCCTGCACTGCAGTGACCCAGTTATTGTAGTCAGCAGGTGCTGTGGTGTTATCTGCAAGAGCTAACTCAACCGTTACTACCTCACCGGCCTGATACTGGCCACCCAGTGTAATCGCGTAGGTAGCAATATCACCTTCATTCACCTCAGCGGTACCCGTTACCGCCCATTCAGACGGCCCGTCTACAGGGCCACCTGAAGCTTGAGTGTCATTGATCGTTGTAGTTACCGTGTCTGCGGTACCGATAGTCGGTGTTACACCGGTAGCACTGGACGGCACAGACAATACAATCTGATAGTCTTCCGGTCCTTCAACCAATGCATCATCGACAACAGCAACTTCAAACACAAACGGCGTCATCGTTGAACCATCTGCAGGAGATGTCCAGGTCAGTGTGTTGGTTCCAGAATCGTAACTTACGTCTGGACGGCCTGCAGCAGCTGCTGCTATCGCGCTATCAAGACTCGCGTAATCAAGGTTACTGGTATCGACGTCAGTTAGATTAAGTACCACTGATACTTCTTCACCAGCACCGTAGTTTCCTGTCAGTGCCAGTGTGTAGCCTGCCAGTTCAGATTCATCTACCGAGGTATCACCGCTGAGTGACCATTCCGCCGGTCCATCCGGATCACCAGACGGTTGTTCAACATCGACAATCGTTGTCGTTACGCTGTCTGCTGTTGCATCAATACCGATAGATGCACCAGTCGTAGATGCAGCATTGGTCAGATCGATTGAATAGTCTTCATCACCTTCAATCAGTGAGTCATCGTTCAGATCAAGATCAATAACGATGTCTGCCATGGCAGCACCCTCACCCGGTGACGTGTAAGTCACCGTACCTGTGGTGGCATCAAACGTAACATCCGGATTAGCGGCTACGGCTGCAGTGATTGCCGCAACAAGATCTGCAGTGTCACTGCTGTTGGTATCGATATCTGTCAAGCCGATATCAACTGTAACTATTTCACCATCACCAAACACACCGCTCAGTGCGAGCGTGTATTGTGCCGTTGTGCCTTCATCACCGGTTGCAGGTCCACCTATTGACCACTCGGCAACATCTGCCGGTGCAACAATGTCATTAATGGTGGTGGTAACACTGTCTGCCGTCGGATCAATACCAATGGTCTCGCCAGTGGAACTTGAAGGGCTAGTGAGTGCAATGGTGAAGTCTTCAGATCCTTCAACCAGTGAATCGGTTGCGGCTGCAAGGATGATATCCAGATCACCCATCGCACCTGTACCATCAGAGGTATAGGTAAGTGTGGTGCCGTCCCAGGTTAACGCACCCGGACCGGTGTACGCGGCAACAGCGGCCACGACTGCATCGTTAAATACGCCGTAGTCGGACGGATTCGTCAAACCATCGGTCAGAGCAAGCTGCACCGATGCTTCTTCACCGGCTTGCAATAGCTCGTCGTCCAATGTGACGGTGTACGTTGTTGATAAACCTTCGTCAACGCTTGCAGCACCGCTGATCGACCAGGCTGCTTCGGCCAGATCGGTGGCAACCGTGATTGTGCTGGTTGCCGTGTTGCTGTCGTCTTCGCCGTCGTTGACCGTGATGTTAAACGTGCGATCACCGACTGTTGGCGTCGGATCATCGTTGCCATAAGTTGTTGCTGCGAGCAGTGCCTGAGCGTCCGCGAGCGGGATTTCTCCTGTCGGATCGGTGACAACAATGTCGGTACCATCATAAGCGACTGTGTAAGTCGTACCGTTGATAGCAATCGTTTGCGACGACGGTGCGCCATTTAATTCAACATCGATTTCCGCACCAGCGTCTCCAGTGATGGTCAACGATTCGTTTGTATCAACGATACCCGCAGGTGTAATTGTTAGCGTCGCCAGCTCTGTATCGTCGACATCCAGCAATCCAACTGATGGGTCGACAATATTGACTTGCGCACCGCCTTCGGTGAACGTGTCTGCGTAGTCTCGATCAGTGTCAATATCGCTAACCGGACTGTTCAAATCAATGACAGGCGCATCATTCACTGGCACAACAACGATCGTTGAAACCGCAGGCAAAGAAGTCAAACCGGTATCGTCAGTGACGGTAAATGTCAATGTACGGTCGTTGGTATCGGTCGGATCCTGTGAAGTGTTTTCGTAAGTCGCTGAGTGCAACAACTGATCAAGATCCGCTTGCGGTAAAACCCCGCCGGCGACTTCAGTGATCTCGATCTTGCCGCTGGTTGCGTTGTATTGAATAA
>CAYPDN010000333.1:2386-4442 GCA_964409445.1 uncultured Granulosicoccaceae bacterium | reverse complement strand
GTATCAAAGTGCTTAGCTCAGTCTGATTTCACCGACAATTTCGCGATTTGAATAGCGATCATCTATTTCGTCGAAAAACTCCTGTGCTGCATCTACCTGGGCGAATACCTCAATTGAAATGACATGCGATTCGTCAGATGGATGAATTGGTGTATCGTCGGTTTCTGTCTCTTCTGCAACAGCGCTATCCGGATCTTTTTCAGTGGCCTGCACTGGTTCGACTGGCTCTTGTGTTGCCGCTTCGCTTTGTTTCTTTTTTTCCGCTTCGAAGTATTCAATGCGTTCAGCGATCGTTGCCTGTAGTGATTCATCATCCATCAATAACAATGATTCTTTATCCTGAAATACGGCACTGTAGTCATCATTGATTTTTTCCAGCACCGTCCGGTTCGCGTTGATGGATTCTTCGCGCTGAGCAATTTCGTTTTTGATTTTAACCTGCAAACCCGTGACCGCTTTTTGCATACTGGTTGTAGTGCGTTTGCCTTTGATTTCCTCTTCAAAGGCCGATCGATCTAGCCATGAATTTTTAACTGATTGCAGTTCGGTGCTTTGTTCTTCTATGTAGGCTTTAACTGCATCCAGCCCTGATTCGACTATTTCATCTTTTATTTCTGCTTTGCGTTTTTTAATTTGTCTTTCGAGGGCCAGTCGTGCCTCACGCGCCTCGCTGCTGACTTCATCAATTGCGGCAAACAGTTTTTGAATTTCATCGGCTTGTTCCAGCGCTGAAGCTTTGGCATTCTTCAGTGCGACCTCACCTGCCTTGATGATTTTTACATCAGACTCAGCATTGGCAAAATCGTCGTCGCTTGCAAGCTCGGTATTTACGTTTTTAAGTCTTGCAAGTAAATCGTTTTTCCACTCATCAAAATTTGTATCTGTGATTTCACCTTTGAGCTTAATAATTAAATCGCTCATTGCCTACCTCTGGTTTGAATTGCTAAAAATAGTTGTATAACTTCTCTACTTAATGACATTCTTTCAATGCGTCAATAACACGATCAACCTCGTCTGCTGTGTTGTAGTGTGAAAAACTGATGCGCAGCACACCGTCATCTACGTCTTTTATACCTGCTTTGCCAAGCAAACGTGTGGCGTAGAAATCTCCGTTGCCTGCTGCAATATCTTTTTTTGCAAGGTGTTGCGACATAGCAGCGGATGAAATTTTATCTGAGGTCAGTGCAATATTTGCCTCACGCCCCTGCACATGATTGCGTCCGATGATACGCAGTGGCAATTGGCTGATCCCGTCGAGCAATTGCTTGCACAATTGAGTTTCATGAGCGTGCATCAGAGAAGATATTTGCAGCGTTTTTTCATACAGCGATAAATCACTTTGGCCAAAGTGATGTTGATGAGTGTCGCTAAAGTAGCTCCCTAACCCTGCCAGAGCTGCGATAGAAGCGTGGTCCGGACCAGCACCATCCAGTAGTTTGTGTGCATAGCCGCGATTGAAGTAGTGACACTGTGGTGTTAGCTGAGCTCTGAAATCTTTACTGGTATACATTACACCCATATGAGTACCGTACGTTTTGTACGTGCTAAAGCAGTAGGCATCTGGTTTAAGGCCGGGCAAATCGGGCCACATATGCGGTGCGTAGGAAACACCATCAACAGCCACACGTGTTTCGTTGTTTGCACAAAGAGAGATAACTTTCGACACTGGATTTATAGTGCCAACAATGTTGGAGCTGTGAGTCATACACACTATGGCAGTTGCAGGTGTTAGCAACGCCTCAAAGTCTGCCAGATCGAGCTCTGCGGTCTGCGGATTAATTTGCCACACTTTAAGTGTTGCACCTGTCCTTTCGCACAAGCGTTCCCATGCACCAATATTGGCTTCGTGGTCCTGATCTGTGACGATAACTTCTGACTCTGCAGTCACAAAGCCTTCGCACGCGTACGCCAGTGTATTAAAGTTCTGGGTAGTCGATGCACCCAGTGTTAAGTCGGATGAGTCAATGCCGAGCAGATCTGCCATGGTTTGTCTGCCAGCATCCATTTGTTCACCTGCGGTATTAAGAATTTCTGAAGCACCGTATGGTTGTACTTT
>CAYPDN010000333.1:0-2286 GCA_964409445.1 uncultured Granulosicoccaceae bacterium | reverse complement strand
AGGTCGCGGCTAAACAAACCTCCCTCAGTACCGAAGGCGATTTTACCGAGTGTGTTGGCACCAGTCAGCTGTCTGACAAACTCGACGATATCGCTCTCTGTGTTTGTATTCAATGCCGGGTACTCATTGGTGATTTCCACTTCAATATTAACACCTGGATGCTCGCGCTTGTGCGGTGCTGCGATATCGTTTGCAGAGGCTATTACGTCGCTGATAATTTGTGATGGATCATCGCAGGGCAGGTTGCGTATTTCAAAATCAAAACTGCAGTAGTTCGGCACAATATTAAGTGCTGTGCCACCGGTAATTGTGCCGACGTGGAGTGTTGTGTGAGAAACATCGTAGTCGTGATCATGTGGACCCTGGGATATATACTTCTGCTGAACGGATCTTATTGCATTTATAAGTTCAGTAGCCAAATAAATTGCATTGACTGATTGTGGTGCCAGGCTTGAGTGACACTCAACACCATAACAATGCGCTCTTGCTGCGGTTTTACCTTTGTGTGCAATGACGGGTTGCATCAGAGTTGGCTCTCCGACGATACAATATTTAGGTTTTACCTTTACCGGCTGGAGTGTATCGATCAAACGACGCACACCTATACAGCCTATTTCCTCGTCGTAGCTGAAGGCCAGGTGCAGTGGTGTTTTTAACTCGTTGCCGTCAATTTTGGCAACTGCAGATAATGCGCAGGCGATAAATCCTTTCATATCGCAGCTGCCTCGGCCGAACAGCAGATCGTTCTGTTCGTGCATAAGGAACGGATCGGTTGTCCAGTCCTGACCTTCAACCGGTACTACATCGGTATGGCCGGATAGCATTACCCCCGGTTTATCAGCGGGACCAATTAAGCAGTACAAATTGGCTTTAGATTTGTCTTCGTTGTAGATGAGCTCGGATGAATGTCCATGCTGTTGCAGGTATTCCTGAATAAAACCAATCAGCGCGAGATTACTGTCACGGCTGACTGTCGGGTAACTGATCAGTGTGTTCAGTAAATCGCGGCTTTGCATCAAATATTCTCCGGGTTGGCAGCGACATCGGTGGCAACTGCCGGGGACAATAACCTACAATTGCCAAGACTATTTTTAAACCGGCCTGAACATCGCCAGCCTTGAAAATCAGCGGCGACAGATTCAGGTTCTGAAAAGCCCCGGGAGCTAACTAGTGGAGCCAGGTAAAGTGCAAACTTATATCGTTTGCGCATTGTACAAGTTTGTCAGGCTCGACAACCACGAGTCTCTTTGCCAGCCACTGCTCGATCTGATGTTAGCTGAACGCGTTCGTGGCACATTGCTGCTCGCGACAGAGGGTGTAAACGGCACCATTGCCGGGTCGCGACAGGGGGTTGATCATGTATTGGACTGGTTGCGCGAGGTACCGGGTCTGGCGACGCTCGACTGCAAAGAGTCGGTCAGTGATAAACTGCCATTCAAGCGTTCCAGAGTGAAGTTAAAAAAAGAAATTGTCACCATGGGTGTTGAAGGTATTGATCCGCGAAATGCAGCCGGCACCTATATAGAGCCGCAGGACTGGAATGCACTGATCAGCGACCCGGATGTTGTTGTAATTGATACCCGCAATGATTACGAATGTGAGGTGGGAAGCTTTGCCGGAGCGCTAAATCCGGATACCGAGTCGTTTCGTGAATTTCCAGCCTATGCGAAACAAAACCTTGATAAACACAAGCATAAAAAAGTCGCGATGTTTTGCACTGGTGGTATTCGTTGTGAAAAGTCGACAGCCTACCTGCGTGAGCAAGGCTTCGAGGAGGTCTATCACCTAAAAGGTGGAATACTTAAATATCTCGAACAGGTTCCGGAAGAGGAATCTTTATGGCGTGGCGAGTGTTTTGTATTTGATGACAGGGTGACCGTCAATCATCGGCTTGAACCTGGTAGTTATGATCAGTGTCATGGCTGCCGTCGACCAATCACCGAAGAGGATAAGCAAAGCCCGCACTACATAGCCGGTGCACAGTGCCCAAAGTGTTGTGGTGAGATTACCGATGACCAAAAGCAGCGATTTCTGGAGCGTGAAAAGCAGATGCAACTGGCGCGTCAGCGAGGTGAAGCTCACATTGGTGAGGATGCCAAAGTTCTGTTGGACGCGAAGCGTCGAGCGCGCGACGCGCGTAAGGCGGAGGAATAGTTCCTCCGTTCCTTCTTTTTTGTTTTGATCGCTTTGGTTTGCCGTTCTGTCTTGCTGCTCTGACTGCCGCTCTGGCAGGCCATCCATGGCCGTTTTTCGATGCCAGTCCCTGGCACTACGAGTCACTTTTTG
>CAYPDN010000332.1:0-4456 GCA_964409445.1 uncultured Granulosicoccaceae bacterium | reverse complement strand
AAAGAGAAATCATAATAATTGAGTGACCGGAAACGCTGTTGGTGTTAACTGGTTGAAAACGCTCCGCTCCGATTGAAAATTGGAGATGGGCTGTGATGATGAGTCATATTACTGCAATCAAGACCATCAGTGGTCACGATTGTCAGCCTGTTACGGCCGTAGCAAATCTGCTAAGTACAAAACTTGTTCGGGGAGAGAGTGGTTGTTTTGTCAGAGGTGGTATGTGACCTGGCTCTAACAACGCGTAGCCCGACCGGTCGAATTGCCTGATTGGTCCCCGTCAGCGTGAAGCATCGGGCGCACCTGGGTCAATGAAACCGGCACAAATACGTGCTCCAGCGGGCAGGAATTGCCTTGTGATAATTACGTTATGAATACTCTTGAATTTGGTTAGAACCGATAGCGAACGAAGCTATCGGGAGTGCGTCTGATGTTCTGTAACCGGGGCAATGAGTGTTCACCCCGTATTAATTAACTTCACAACTTTATGGAAACAAGCGATGACTACTTTTCAACCAGTAACCAAACTCCGAAATGCTCTAATGTTCTCGATGCTCGCATTTTTCTCTATTGGTGCTGTGAACTTCGCACACGCGGGAATTGCCGGCCAGGGTTCCTGGATATCCAAACAGAAATCAATCGACGGAGCATGGCAGATTGAAAAGCGCAACGGACAGACGGTAATCAGATTTAGCGACGGGTTTCAGACCAACCGCGGACCGGATCTTAAGTTGTTCCTGTCAAAGAGAGACATTTCAAACGTTAACGGTAGTAACGCTGCTGACGGTGTATTCCTCTCGAAGCTCAAGAATAACAAGGGCTATCAGGAATATGTGCTGCCAGCGAACATAGACATTAATGACTACGCATCGCTTCTTATCCACTGCGAACAATTCAGTGTTCTTTGGGGCGGTGCCAATATCAATAGCTAGTACAGTTTTCCTCGTGACACTCCCGTCACACCCCACCTTGAACCCGGCTCTGCCGGGTTTTTTTTTGCCTGAAAAAAGTCGTGCGAACATCCACTAGTATTTCTTTAACAGAGTTGAGTTGTACTGTGAGCAGATTCGTATTTTCGTAAGTGTTCAAGCCAGGCTAAAACAGCCGATACCACTAGTGTAGATATAGAAATCTTATCAACTAGAGTGCGTTCGGAAGATCAGTGGAATGGATCCGCAGAGCCCGCGCACGGGGAATCGGCATGACGGATTTTTCAAGATCCACCGGCAAGGCGTTGGCAGTTGTCGCGGTGATAGGCATCGCGGTTTTTGGATATCAGTTCGCGCGAGACAAGTTCAAAACACAGGCGAGCTCTGAAATCGCTTCTGTATCGTCTGGTGTTGAAGTTCAAAGTGACTGGGTCCGGGGTGAAGGACCGGCACTTGTGCTGAGCCAGACAGATCTCGATTTTGGCGACGTCCTGGTCGGTGAGCAATCGCTGAAGTCGGTTTCTCTGACCAACAGAAACCCGAATCAAGCACTGACGATCAGTAGTCTTTTTCTCGATGAGCACGATTCACCACACTATTCGCTTAATCATAAAGCGCCACTGACTATTGAGGCGCTGCAGACTATTGAGCTGCAGATCACTTTCGCACCATTGAGAGCCGATGCGATTCCCGGACGGCTGGTGGTCAATACGCAGGAAAGTGTTCATCTTATAAATTTATTCGGAACAGGCACTGATTCGAATGAGCCGATCATTGCTGCGGCCAACCCATTGTCTTTCCCTTTTGGTAAAAGTAAGTTGAGTGGTTCAAGTACGCAAAAGCCCACCTCACTGCAGTTTGGGCCTGACGGCAGGCTGTATGTGGCGCTGATGGACGGCTTAATACAGATATTTGAAATAGAAAGAACCAACGCAAATAACTACAAGGTTGTTAGCAGCGAAACAATCCACCAGATAAAGAACATACAAAATCACAATGACAACGGTACTGTTGCGAACCATCTAAACAATCGTCTTGTCACTGGGTTGTATGTTACGGGTACTGCGAATCAGCCTGTAATTTACGTCCATTCCAGTGATCCGCGCATCGGTGGTGGACCGAGTGGCTCAACAACAAATCTGGATACCAATTCGGGCATTCTCTCTCGTCTAACTAAATCTGGTAACAGCTGGCAAAAACTGGATCTGGTACGCGGGCTTCCACGCTCTGAAGAGAATCATCACACCAACGGTATTACAGCTAACGCGAGTGGTACCAAACTGTATCTGGCCGTTGGTGGTAACACCAATATGGGTGGAATATCGAATAACTTTGCATTTTTACCGGAGTATGCATTGAGTGCAGCGATTCTTGAGATAGATCTTTTGCAGATTGGCAACAGCACTTATGATTTGCCGACTCTTGATGATGAAGACAGAAACGGTGTAAATGACTTTAACGATCCGTTTGGCGGCAATCGCGGTAAGAATCAAGCAAAACTTGTCAGTGGTGGTCCGGTACAAATTTATGCCCCCGGGTTCAGAAACCCGTACGACGTAGTACTTATGCAAAACGGACGCATGTACTCGTGGGACAACGGTCCTAATTCTGGCTGGGGCGGCACGCCGATCAAAAATGGCACACAGGGTAATTGTACTAACGGAGTCAGTGAGCCTGGACAGACCCAGCACGATGCGCTGCACCTGATCACAGGCAAGGGATACTATGCAGGCCATGCTAATCCCACACGCGGTAACAACAACAATAAATTCAATTCAAGTAATCCTCAGTCACCAGTGCCATTTAGTAATCCCATAGAGTGTGATTATCGCGGTGCAGGTCAGAACGGTAATGGCGTTGACCCGCAAAACGATATGCTGGTGAGTTTGCCGTCTTCAACGAACGGAATCGCTGAGTACAAGGCTTCGAATTTCGGCGGTCTGATGCAGGGTAATTTATTGGCTGCATCGTTCAACAATAAAATTTATCGCGTGGCATTTAATCAAAACGGGGGATTGGACAGCAGCGATATTATGTTCTCAAACGTCGGTACTCTGCCGCTCGATGTGACGGCCCAGGGGGATACGGAGATTTTTCCGGGGACTATTTGGGCTGCTGATTTTCAGGGCAACAGTATTGTCGTGTTTGAACCAGAAGACTTTGGTGGAACCGGTCCATCCGGGTGTGTTGCCGGCAACTCGGGACAAGACGCCGATCTCGATGGCTATACAGATGCAGATGAGCTGGCCAACAATACTGATCCGTGTTCTGCTGCAGATACACCGACAGATGCAGATGGTGATTCGATTTCTGATCTGACGGACCCGGATGATGATAACGATGGCATTAACGACCACAATGACCCTTTCGCTATAGATGCTACTAATGGTGCAGGTACCAATCTGGGTGTAGATCATCAGTGGGAAAACGACGGCGCTGATCCTGGTTTCATTGCTAATCTTGGTTTTAGCGGCTTGATGTCAAATGGTGTTGATAATTACCGCGACCAATTTGATCTTAATCAAATGACTATTAGTGGCGCAGCAGGAGTTGTCACTGTAGACAACGTCACCAGCGGGGATCCGATAGCTGGCAGTAACAATCAGGAATATGCATTTCAGTTTGGTGTGAATGTGAATGCATCGAGCCCGGTATTTCGAGCACATACGCGAGTGCTTGCACCGTTCAGTGGCTTTACCCCGAAAAATTGGCAGTCTATGGGTCTGTTCATCGGTACGGGTGATCAGGACAATTATCTGAAACTGGTTGTCAACAGCGCTGGTCTCAATGGTGGACTTCAATTTGCGAGTGAGGTGAACGGTGCTCGGGTTTACGAACAGAACACATCGGCTGATATTCTCAACGCCGACTATGTTGACCTGTATATAGAGGTTGATCCGGCGTCAGCGCTAGCTACTGCGTTGTATCAGGTGACAAAAAACGGGCAAACCAGTGCGCTGATACCTGCAGATGCAGCGACAACTTTTCCCGCTACCTGGCTAAGTAATCCAACCAAACTTGCAGTTGGTATTATTTCAACATCAATTGGAGCGCAGCCGTTTCCTGCGACCTGGGATTTTATCAGTGTGAAGCCACTTGGGGATGGTGCGACTACTAACAGCGCACCCGCTATTTCAGTGGCAGAACAAATACACGCTACTACTAATGTCCCGATAAATCTTTCTGCCATCGTCACTGATGACGGATTGCCGAATGACAGTATAAACACCAGCTGGATTGCACCAGGTGGTTATAACGTAATTTTCAACGATGCGAGTGACCCGTCGACCAGTGCGACTTTTACTCAGACTGGGAATTATACGTTGTCTGTTACAGCCGATGACGGTGAACTCTCAACCACTAAGTCAGTTTCAGTTATCGTCAGTGATGTAGGTGCAGTGCCTGCACCAGTGTATCGAATCAACGCTGGTGGTCCTGCAATATCAGCACCGGATGGTGACTGGATTGCGGACACAGGTAGTTTTGTTAACACTGGTAATAAATGGTTTAGTAATTCGCCGATCGAT
>CAYPDN010000331.1:0-4463 GCA_964409445.1 uncultured Granulosicoccaceae bacterium | reverse complement strand
ACCGCAGAAGAGACGGGCATACCGTTATCGTCCTATTGCTCTGTGGCCAGAGGTGCGGTATTCAAAGAACCATTATTTGATGAACTCGCTGCAACCTATAAAAAGACTGCCGGACAGATTGTACTGAAGTGGATAGTACAACAGGGTGTATCGGTGAATACCATGTCTACAAATCCGGTTAACATAAAAAACAACTACAACATTATGGACTTCGAGTTAAGCAACGAAGACATGACAAGAATCAGTGCACTAACGCAACAAAATTACCGCATTGTTGATAAGACACTAGTGCCATGGGCGCCCGACTGGGATTGAGCCACACATTAAAGCGTTGCCAGGCGCTCAACAATTAGATCAAAGAACCGATCACTGTCACCGTCGGTAATCACAGTTGCATTTGGTTTTTCATCTGTCACCGCATACCAATCCGCCACCGTTCTGCCGAGGTTGGATCCGTCGTTAATATCAACAGCGACCGACATTTCCCGGCCACTGAAAATTGATGGTTCAATAAGCCAGGCTATTGTGCAGGGATCGTGCAGAGGCGCACCATCCCAACCATATTTTGACATATCATACTGATTGAAAAAGTCGAGCAGATCCGCAACAGCGCTTCCGCAGCGGCCGCCCTTTTTGTTAATGCTAGCCAGGCGCGATGGTGTAATCCGCATTTGATGCGTTATATCAAGCCCAAAAACAACCAGGTCAACGCCGCTGTCAAATACCGCTTTGGCAGCATGCGGATCAACAAAAATATTAAACTCTGCAGCCGGTGTGATATTGCCCGGCTCATGATACGCACCACCCATTATCACCAGTTGCTGCAAACGATCGACAATATCCGGCGCCATCGCAATGGCTGCCGCCACATTGGTAAGCGGGCCGGTGGCAACCAATGTCAGTGTTTTGTCAGCTGATGCCCTGATGGAATCGATCAGATAATTAACCGCATGCTGCTCAGCCGGAGGTGTTTTCGGCATAGCTAATAATTGCCCGCTTGCGGTATCCAAACCGGATTCCCCATGAACGTGTTCGGCAGTCACCATTTCCCTCAATAGAGGCCGCGGGCAGCCGCCATGCACAGGAATATCTTCTCGATCTGCAAGCAGAAGGACCCGCAGCGCATTCTCAACAGTGCGCGAAAGCGGCACGTTTCCACCTACAATTGTGAGACCGAGCACCTCTATCTGTTGCGGTGCCGCCAACGCCAGAAGTATTGCAACCGCATCGTCATGACCGGGGTCGCAATCCAGAATAATTTTCCTCGCCATACAGGGCGCTCGCTTTGCTAAACTAATGGTCAATCATATCCCACTCTATACAGGCAGCAGTCAATGATTCGCACTGCGAAATTCTCCATCGGACAACCGGTCAAGCATCGCGTATATCCTTTCAGGGGAGTCATCTTCGACGTGGATCCGGTTTTCACCAATACTGATGAATGGTACGACTCTATCCCCGAGGATGTCAGACCACACAAAGACCAGCCCTTCTATCACCTCTACGCGGAAAACGAAGAAACCGAGTATGTCGCCTATGTCTCGGAACAGAACCTTTTGCCGGACGACAGCACAGATCCGGTCAGACACCCTATGGTGCGTGAAAGTTTTAACAGAAACTCAACTGGCTGGTACGTGCCGAAAGAATCCGTCGGCCACTAACTACAATACTTGAGACCCAACTTTCACGGTAATGGGGCACCACAGCTCACATACTTTAATTTCCTGATAGCTGATCGCACCCGCCTTTAGAGACACACCTCACAATTTCGTATTCGTCGACACATCGTTTTACGGATCCGGATAAAGATACGTGCTGGCAGTCGATACAAAAGGAAGTGGAAACAAAATACGCAATTAAATGACAACGATGCCCAGCAAAGGTCACGTGTTGGTGGTGGACGATGAAGAGACCATCGTCACAATAGTACGCGGCGTACTCGAAGAGGCAGGCTACACAACGGTGGCTGCTCTTAGCGGTGAAGTAGCGCTCGAGATCTTTGCGATAAACAGAGTCGACATGGTGATCACAGACATCCGAATGGGTGGTATGGATGGCTTCGAACTAATGAAACGCCTCAAGTTGTTGGATAACAACCTCAACATTGTAGTGATGACCGGCTTCGACAGTTATGAAACTGTTCTCAGGGCACTACAGGCCGGTGCATACGATTACCTGCAGAAACCACTTGATAACCACGCAGCTTTGTTGGCCGCAGTTGAGCGCGCCTGCGAAAGTACCCGACTACTGAGAGAGAATGCTCAACTGCTTAAAGAGCTGGAATGTAGTCACGCCAGACTGTCAAAAGCCAACGAAGGACTATTGTCAGCTAATCATAAGTTACAAAAAATGGCGTCAACCGACACATTGACCCTGCTGTATAATCGCCGCTACTTTGAACAGGTAATAAAGCGCGAGGTCGACCGACGCAATCGCTATAGCCTGGCTTTGTCAGTCGTAATGATTGACATAGATCATTTCAAAGTGATCAACGATACCTACGGCCATGAGGCGGGCGATAAAGCTCTGCGAAGAGTGGCTGCTGTGATAACCGAATGTGCCCGCACCGCTGACATCATTGCCCGCTTCGGCGGAGAAGAATTCGTAGCGGTCCTTCCGGAAACTGAGCCTGAGAGTGCCGCGGTATTTGCCGAACGTACTCGTGCAGCCCTGGAGAAAGAAGAGTTTGTTATCGACGACACCCGAATCACTTTAACCATAAGCCTCGGGGTTGCGGGAATTACAACATCAGGTGGTATAACAGAACCAGAGTCTCTTATGAAAGCGGCGGACACCGCATTGTATGAAGCAAAAAACAACGGCAGAAATCGCTACGTCCGCGCGCCTGATATTGAAGGAACACCCACCAGTCACAACAAAGCTGCCTGATAGCTCTATTGGCCGTGACAACTCGGCAGCCTTGGACAGGCACTGCTCCGAGGACAAATAACCCGCGCATCATTTTCTATCCCACGCTCAACCCAGGAAATGTTTAGTATTTTCGCAATACGGGTTAGCTCTTTCTTTATAGATGCAGGGATCGGTGCGGAACCACCATTACCTCCACAGGCCTTTTTTAAATCAGCTGCTAAAGACAACGGATCATGGCCTTGTGCAGCAATAGCCGGATTAACATCAACCCCTGCACACAGCACTTGTTGAGTACCGGCTAAATCTGTTACTGCCACAGATTCACAGGCATAAATACGCGACTCGCCACCGACATCAAGCAACGATATTTGTGCAGATGAGCCATTCAGTTTTTCGTTAAATTTTCTGAACACTGCCCAGTGCTGACACGGGTCCTGTACCATCCTCATATTGCCCCACGGAAGTGGAATCCCGTTACCTCGGTAAACAGCATTCAGCCGTCCCGGTGGATAGGCATCAAAGTAGTGCCAGTGAGGATAAGGCGAGACAGATGTCATTCGACGCATTGCAATCGAGTGCGATACATCTACCAGGTTGCCACTATTAACTTCATAGCCATTGCGCTCTAACAATCGCCGAAACGGCACCTTCGGACAAAGCAGCGCTGCGGCAAAAAAACTACATTCAAAATCCCGCCAGGCGAGCATAATGTCTTTGGCATCAACAGCGCTCTTTACATTGATGTTGGTTGTCGCCTCACGAATGCCGCTGACGTAGTGTTTGCCAGTTAACATTGCACTCTTAACACCATCGCCGTCATGCAGAATCTTATGTCCGATATATACGGCAAGGTCATACTTTTTTCTAACTGGCTGCGCTTCAAGCTCACGATTTAAATAAATTATATTCGGCGCTTCAAAAAACGAACGCACAATACTGCCATCACTGACACCCAGTGCATTGACCTTGTCATCCGGAAGCTTGTCGAACCATTTAATTTTCAGGCCTGCAGACGCTGTGATTTCCTCCAACGCCTGCAAAGACAGGGGCATTTGCTTATGGCCAATACCTTCGGCTGCACGTTCCAGATCGGGAAACTGATTCTGGTGTGCCTCCTGGTGAGCACGAATCAGCAGGTGTGCGAATTGACGACCGGTGGTACCAGTCTGCGACAGCATTTCAGGAATTGCGATTTGCAGTATTTCATTGGAAAACAAAAAGCCGGGTTCCAGAGACATGCCAGTGATACCTCCCCGGCTTCCTTTGTCCGGCACCAGACCATCTATACCCGGCATATCATCAAGAAACCATTCAGGATCTTTTTGAAAAACTGACGCTATCACGCCGAGCATTGCGCGCCCCGGTGTGCGCTTACCGCGCTCAATCATAGAAATGTACGAAACCGAAGGTGCCGCCTCCGGATTAATTTTGATACATCGAGCAGATAAATCCTCCATTGTTAACTTATTGCTTTTTCTAAGTTTTCTTATTTTTGCGCCCAGAAAATGAGCATTGCGCAGCAACTTTTGTGGAGCATTCATTTGTAAATTTCACGTTGTGTAATTTCTATTGTGAAATTATATCACACAATT
>CAYPDN010000330.1:0-4475 GCA_964409445.1 uncultured Granulosicoccaceae bacterium | reverse complement strand
CGCCAAAATTGTCTGCGCCCACCGCACCAAATATTTGAGTTGCAGCGCCACCTCTTGCCGCCTGATCAATGCAAATCGCCGGTGCGCCACTTGGATAGGGGCCGGAGTATTCAGAGAGTGATTTTAGGTCGCAGCCTTTTTGATGAGATACAAACTCAACTAATAGCTCGCCGACGGCGATGATGGTGGGCTGCGTCATTGGCCTGCCTTGGTCGGGAATATTTGTCGTTTTGGAGCCATCATTTTATTTTACACGCGTAAAGATATGATTTAAAGTCAGCTCTTGAGTGGGACAGTGGAACTTTAACACCAGCTGTCAGCAGCACAGAGCGAAGATTTGAACTGGGGAGGTCAAGTCCAATTTTAGTATGAGTACGTTGGATCAGAACAAGCCGAAGATAAAGACCATGGAGGAGCTTTCCAGCACCATCGGTATATCTCGTCCGACGTTATCAAAGTTTTTTCAGGATGCAGAATCGGTTCGCAACACTACCCGGGTACGCATAGAAAAGGCACTGGATACTGTTGACTACGTGCCAAATTTTTTCGCCACCAAGATGAACCGTCAGTCAACACGAATCATTGGTGTGATTGTGCCTTACCTGAACGATTTGTTTTTTACCTCGTTAATTCAGTCAATAGAAGAATCAGCATTGCAGCGAGGCTATACGATTATTATTCAGAGCGCACACGGTGATCCGGCACTTGAGGCCAAAGCTTTTGAGAATTTAAAATCCATGAGCGCCGACGGAGTTATAGCAGCGCCGATAGGACAGTCCAGCTCATTGAGCGCGTTCACTCGGCTAAAAGAAGAATTCCCGATCGTGTGCGTCGATTCCCGCTTTTCAGATGATTTTGAGGACGTTGATTTTGTTGGTACAAACAACCAGCAAAGTATATCTCTAATGGTTGGTTATCTGCACCGCTCAGGCGGCGCACCGGTGTATCTTGGAATGCCTCGAATTAATTCTAATAGCCTTGAAAGAGAGAAGGCCTATATCACAAGTGCTGAGGACCTGGGTTTTAAGCCACAGATAATCCCGGTAGATAATACTGATCCTGTGTGGAACTTTGAAGAATTTGCGTTCGACACAATGGATGAATATTTTGGTCGTGGCGAGTACGTAAACAACACAATACTATGTGCCAATGATCGTTTGGCAATTGGGGTAATTCGAGCTGCCAACCGGCATCATCTGCTGCCACAAAGGAAAGGTGAATCGTCGAAATTCCGGGTTGCCGGTCACGATGATCATCCGTTGTCTGCCTATGTATATCCGGCGCTGACGACAGTATCGCGAAATACTTTCGGTATTGGTGAGGCGGCTGTTGAACAGATACTGGATCAAATCGAAAATGGCAGACGAAGCGGTAAAGGAGTTGTAAGAACATTCGATGCGGAACTGCGCCTGAGAGAGTCCGCTTGAATACGGTAATTCAATGGCGTTTGTTTACTAACTGGAACCGCCTGTTGAAATCCAACAGGTATTTGATGTACAAACTAATCTTTACACGTGTAAAAATGAGAGGAAGGATATGACTAGCAAACTTAAACTTACAGCTTTAGGTGTTTTGGCTGGCCTGTCGGCGTCATTCGCTGCAAGTGCTGCTGAAATCACCATAGCGACCGTGAACAACGCGGACATGATCACCATGCAGGAACTCGCTCCTGAATGGGAAGAAGCATCCGGTAACAAGATCAACTGGGTTGTGTTGGAAGAAAACGTTCTTCGTCAACGCACAACTACAGACATCGCAACTGGTGGTGGTTCTTTTGACATCATGTTCATCGGCGCTTATGAGACTCCAATCTGGGGTGCTAAAGGCTGGTTGACACCGCTCGATGATTTCGCAGACGACGCTGACTATGACCTGGAAGATGTATTCCCGTTGGTTAGAAATGGTCTTTCAGCAGACGGCAGCCTGTACGCATTGCCACTGTACTCAGAAACATCATTCACTTTCTACCGCACAGATCTGTTCGAAAAGGCAGGTGTGGAAGTACCGACAGAGCAAATCACTTATACCGAGTTTGCCGAAATGGCAGCTAAACTGCACGACCCTGACAATGGCATCTATGGTACCTGTCAGCGTGGTAAAGCCGGTTGGGGTGAAAACATGGCGTTCGTTGGTACTGTTGCTAACGCATTCGGCGCTCGTTGGTTTGATGAAGAGTGGAAGCCACAGCTTGACTCTCCAGAGTGGAATGCTGCGATCAACTACTATGTTGACCTGATGAATGCTTCTGGTCCTCCAGGCGCATCTGCAAACGGTCACAATGAGAACCGGGCGCTGTTTAAAGACGGAAAGTGTGCAACCTGGGTTGATGCCACATCAGCTGCTGGTGACGTTCGCAATCCGGATACATCTACAGTTGCAGACAAAACTGACTTCTTCAAAGCACCTAAGCAGGAAACTGACAAAGGTACAGGTTGGTTCTGGTCATGGGCACTTGCTATACCGCAAAGCTCTAAGAAAGTTGATGAAGCCAAGAGTTTCCTGAAGTGGGCTACTTCTAAAGAGTACTTCGCGAAAGTTGGTGAGACTAAAGGCTGGGTTGCTGTTCCATCCGGAACACGCAAATCAGTTGAAGAAGACTCACGTCGTCTGGAAGCTGCTCCTTTCGCCAATACCATCGTTGAGGCTATCCTCTCTGTAGATCCGGCAGACCCAACTCGTGACCCTGTTCCTTACACAGGTGTACAGTTCGTTGCTATCCCTGAGTTCCAGGGTATTGGTAACTTTGTTGGACAGCAGGTTGCTGCGGCACTTGCGGGTCAGATGAGTGTTGACGAAGCTCTTGAGAAGAGCCAGGCATTCGCTGCTCGTGAAATGGATAAAGCTGGATACTAATTTCCAGCTAGTGTTGTAAAAGGGCCAGCAATCGCTGGTCCTTTTTTTTCTACTTTGACTTAACAGTTGATCTAACTCACCAGACGACAGGACTATGGCAACACAGCATTCGCGAGCCGCTGCTCGACTTATGATCTCCCCGGCTGTGCTTGTTCTCCTGGGCTGGATGCTCATACCTCTCGGTATGACGCTCTACTTTTCTTTTCTGCGCTATAACCTGTTGTCTCCGGGAGAGGAGTCGTTTACCGGATTCAAGAATTACAAGTGGTTTCTGACTGATCCGGCTTTTCTGGAATCAATCTGGAACACGCTTTTCCTCGTGGGAGGAGTGCTGGTTATTACCGTTATTGGCGGAATACTTTTAGCCCTATTGCTTAATCAGCCAATTTTTGGGCAAGGCATTGTCCGCATTCTTGTTATCGCGCCATTCTTTGTGATGCCGACCGTATCAGCGCTCATCTGGAAAAACATGTTTATGAATCCGGTGAGCGGACTCTTTGCATACTTTGCCGGTCTGTTCGGAATGCAGGCTTTTGATTTCTTTGGCCAGGCACCGCTGGGTTCTATTATGTGTATTGTTGCCTGGCAGTGGATGCCGTTTGCCACGCTTATATTGCTCACCTCTTTGCAGTCGCTTGACATAGAGCAGCAGGAAGCTGCTGAGATGGATGGAGCAGGGAGCCTCAGAAGATTCTTTTATCTGGTACTTCCGCACCTTGCCCGTGCAATCACCGTTGTGATTTTGATTCAAACAATATTTTTGCTATCAATATTTGCAGAAATCCAGGTAACCACCAATGGTGGACCCGGCAATGCGTCTACCAACCTTACCTATCTGGTTTATGTTCAGTCGTTACTGCAATTCGACGTCGGTGGCGGTTCCGCCGGTGGTGTAATAGCAATTATTCTAGCCAACATTGTTGCCATCTTCCTGATGTGGATGATTGGCAAAAATCTGGACGCGTGATCACTTTCACAGTGAGCGGAGAAACCAAATAAGCTTATGGCACGTGCGATCTCAACCAAACGTAAAGTACTGTTGTCCGTTCTGG
The DNA here is from genome assembly GCA_964409445.1 of uncultured Granulosicoccaceae bacterium. GTDB lineage: Bacteria > Pseudomonadota > Gammaproteobacteria > Granulosicoccales > Granulosicoccaceae. The sequence continues at coordinate 570 of CAYPDN010000330.1, read as the reverse complement.
CATGGACGATAGCGTTTATTATTTTCTTCCCGATCCTCTGGACATTTCTGACCGGCTTTAAAACCGAAGAGCAGGCTATAACATCGCCGCCGTTGTTCCTTAACTTTGACTGGAATTTGTCTGCTTATGAAGCGGTGCAGCGACGCTCTGACTACCTTAAGCACTTCACAAACTCCGTGGTGATTTCTTTTGGTTCTACATTATTAGGGTTGCTAATAGCCATACCGGCAGCCTGGTCAATGGCTTTTGTACCTGGAAAACAGACCAAAAACATTCTGATGTGGATGTTGTCCACCAAAATGCTTCCACCTGTGGGCGTACTTATTCCTATTTATCTGCTTTTTCGTGACACCGGTTTGCTGGATACTCGGTTGGGTTTGGTGATTGTTTTAACGCTTATAAATCTGCCCATAATAATTTGGATGCTATACACCTACTTTAAGGAAATTCCTAACGATATTCTTGAAGCATCGCGCATGGACGGTGCGAGTCTTTTCAATGAAATTCTGCATGTGCTTACACCAATGGCATTGCCGGGTATCGCATCAACGATGTTGTTAAATATTATTC
>CAYPDN010000329.1:0-4477 GCA_964409445.1 uncultured Granulosicoccaceae bacterium | reverse complement strand
TCATGCACGCAAAGAAATAAATCCTCCCGCTTAAGTCCCGCAATTACCTTGTTTGATTCAGGCGCGACAACAGCCGGGTTGGTATTCTGCATGAACACATTTTTAACCGGTGGCCCGCCTTGCAGGTCATCCGGATTGCCGAGCAATATATCTCCAATTCGAGACTGATCAAAGACACGCGCACCAGTTTTTCGATCGAGCCCTTCGATTAGCGTTTTGTCTATATTCGAATACAGTGCACCATTGGAATACAGTGCACCACCACCGCGTTCACGCCATGCACCTGTAATGGCAGGTAAGCAACTCACAGCATGCACATTCACAGCACCGTTACGGGTTCTCGAAAATCCATAGCCACTACGGATAAAACTTTTTTTGTTATCGCCAAACAACCGCGCAAATTGAACAATCTTTTCAACAGTTAAGCCGGTTATCTCTGCGGCCCACGTTGGCGTCTTAGCTTTAAGGTGCTGTGCTATATCGTTTGAGAAATCAGTATAGCGCTCAAGATATGCTTTATCGGCATAACCTTCCTCAAGCAACACATGCATTACTGCTACGGCAAGCGCACCATCGGTACCCGGTCGCAGCATCATGTGAAGATCAGCCTGCTTTGCGGTACCCGTACGATACGGATCTACAACCACAAGCTTCGCTCCGCGTTTTCTCGCAGTAGCAATGTGGTGCATCAGGTTTACCTGGGTATTGACCGGGTTACCACCCCAGACCACAATAAGATCGCTCTCGGCAATCAATCTCGAATCTGCTCCACGCTTGGAACCAATACCTGCGTTCCAGCCGGCATCAGCAAGCGCTGTACAAAAAGTAGAATGTTGAAGTGACGTACCTAAACAATTTCGAAAGCGTTCTATACCGTCGCGCTGCACCAAACCCATGGTACCCGCATAGTGGTATGGCCAAATCGCCTCGGCACCATACTCTGCAATGACAGACTGCATGTTTTGCGCTACCAGATCTAACGCGTCAGACCACGACACAGCTTCAAATTCACCGCTGGCAGACTTTGAATTGGTTCTTCGCAGTGGCTTACCAAGGCGATCCGGATGGTGAATCCGTTCTGCGTAGCGCGCGACTTTTGCGCACACAACTCCTTTTGTATAGGAATTATCCGCGCCATACACCCGCCCGATTGTATGTTCGTCTATCTTCTCGACTTCGAGCGCACAGGTGCTCGGACAGTCGTGCGGGCAGGTAGAATGGAATCGAGGGAGATTAACCGATGTATTCATATTCGCTTTCTGCGTTTGCGAGATGTCAGTATACGCGCTTGCCAACCCGGTAGTCGTTCTTACCACCAAACTTCAAAACCACTCACACCGCAGCGATGATCAATGAGATACTCAAACCACCATAAACTGCAGATTTCCCTTGGCCACTAAAGCTTTCAAGGTGGCTGAGCCATCTACTTTCAGAGCACTGCTTTTTATGGTGGCGGCAACCGCCGCACTCTCCAGCATGCATGGCCTTGTTCGGCATCTAAGTGTCAGTGTCGACGTTTATACCATTACCTTCATGCGCAACCTGTTTGGGCTGCTGGCAGTTTTGCCACTGGTATTGCGCAACGGAACCAAATCGCTTCAAACCAAACACCTGCCATTGCATCTCCTGCGCGGCGTCAGTGGAATTATCGCAATGGTATTGTGGTTTACTGCATTGACGCGGGTTGAAATTGCGACGGCTACTGCCCTGAGCTTTAGTGCGGCTATATTCGGCACAATCGCCGCTGTTCTGATATTGCATGAGCGTGTCAGAGCCAGAAGAATAATCGCTATCGTGGTGGGGTTTATCGGTGTGATGATTGTTTTGCGGCCAGCAGGAAATTCATTTAATCCAGCTACACTACTGGTTTTGGGATCGAGCCTTTTTTGGGGTTTTAACCTGGTTATTGTTAAAACATTATCCAATACAGAAAGAACGGCAAGCATTGTCGCCTGGAGCGGCATCACACTGACTGTACTGTCTTTGCCGTTGTTTATGATGTTTGGAGAGATTCCATCCGGCAATGAGCTGGTACTGCTGGTACTGGTTGGTGCACTCGGCACTCTGGGTCATCTTTGTATGACCACTGCATTGTCACGTGCAGACGCGACAGCTGTGATGTCACTGGACTTCCTGCGTCTGCTCTGGACGGTAATAATAGGAATCGTATTCTTTGCCGAACACATTGACGCGATGACACTTGTTGGTGCTGTGGTGATTTTCGCAAGCAGCCTCTACATTATCTTTCGAGAGGCGCGAACCAAATAGTTACTGCGCAGAATAACTTTCAGCTCCATATCGATCATGAAATCGCGGACAGAACGGTAACCCCACACACTCACACATCAGCGAGCGGGCACCAGCACAACCTGAATTGATTCCTCCTCCAGTGAACGGAGTAAACAGAAGGATATGGTTCGAGCGTTAGCGAAAACCAGTTCCTTCTAGCTACTGCCACTCAACTGGCAAATTAGCATCGCTGGGTAATAATTGCATCCGTAACCAACCGGTGCCACAGGATTCGAATGATGCGCACAAGTGCGCGCCCGGCCGCTACAAGACCGCCAAATCAGGAGAAAGAGTTGATTTATCCAGCTAAATAGCAGCTTGAAACGTTATCCGACCAACTCCGGATTATCAAAATCGATAATCATAGGATCATTGTGATAGGCCTGCATATACTTCAACAATCCGTTCGCAGTTATGGTGGTAGTTTTGCAGTTGTCACAGGGGTGAAAGTGCAGTGGATCTTTCTCTAACAATGCTTTATCCAGCACAGATGTCACTACAATGTCTTTATCATTGATTACAGATAACGGAGTTACTGCACCGGGAATGACACCGAGGTACAACATCAGTCTCTCAGGGCTCGCAAAGCTCAGTTTACCCATATTGAGTTTCGTACCCAGGGCCGCCAGATTAACTTTTCTGTCCTCAAGCAAGGTCACCACAATCATGATGCCTTTTTTGTTGCGCAGGAAAAGGTTTTTGGAGAATCCTCCAGTCATACCTTCACGCAATGCAATAGAATCTTCGACAGTTCTCATCGGTGCATGGGAAACAGTGCTGTTGCTAATACCTAACTTATCGAGAGCACTGATCACTTGCTCAGCAGTGGCGGCTGGACTGCCATCACGCAACACTGCTTCTATTTTTTCTTTTGTTTCTTCAGTCATCAGAGATCCGGATTAGCTGATCAACAATAAAGTTCTTCAAGAGAATTCAGCATCGCTCGCAAACCCATCGCCTCGCCACCAATCGGCCTGCCGCTTCTTGCTCTGCTGTTCCATGCCATAATATCAAAGTGCAGCCAGCGGATATTGTCATCAACAAATTTCTGCAAATAAAGAGCGGCAGTTATTGCTCCGCCAAAAGGTGTAGTGGCGGCATTTTGTATGTCTGCGACGTGACTTTTTAAATACGATTGATAGCCGGCATGTAACGGCAGTTCCCAGGTAGGATCGTAGGTTTTAACACCGGCCTCACGAACCAGATTCGCGATCTCGCGATCATTGCTGAAGTAGGCAGCTATTTCAGTACCCACCGCTACTCTTGCCGCACCGGTCAAAGTTGCAAAATCGACCAGCAAATCAGGTTTTTCGTCACATGCATCAGAAAGCGCGTCTCCTAACACCAGTCGACCTTCAGCGTCAGTATTGTCAATCTCAACCGTGATTCCACTGCGAGTATGAATTACATCGCCTGGTCTGAACGCGTTAGACGATATTGCGTTTTCTGCAGCTGCAACCAGCAACCTCAGTCGTACCGGTAACTCAAGTGCCATTACCAGCTGCGCCAAACCAATCGCATGAGCAGCGCCACCCATGTCTTTTTTCATAGTCCGCATGCCAGCTGCCGGTTTGATATCAAGACCGCCACTATCAAAAGTAATACCTTTACCTACCAGAGTCACCAATGGATTTTTGGTACTACCCCATTGCAATTCAATCAGACGTGGCGGATGAATGCTCGCTCTGCCAACGGTATGAATACACGGATAGTTCTCTGCCAGTAAGTCGTCTCCAACAATTTCAGCAAATTCGCCGCCGTGGGTCTGAGCCAGCTCAGCCACTACTGCCGACAGATGCTGCGGCATCATATCTTCAGCAGGGGTATTGATAAGGTCCCGCACACGATAAGTCGCAGCGACTGTCTCCTGAATACGCGGGTGATCGGCAGAGTTTGGGAGTTTCAGTACTGCTTTTATCACACCGTTTTTCTTATAACGGTTAAACACATAAGAACCGAGGCCCCAGCCTACAGCCAGAGTTTCGAGGTTAGCCCTGACACCGTTACCTTCGAGAGTGTATGCACCTTCAGGCAAGCGCTTCGGTAAGTCTGCGACCGCAAACGGATCCTCCACGTCATCGATACCCACAATATATCTTTCAATACTGCCATCTTCACCGGGTAGTGCGCAGAGACTACCCGGTTTGCCGGTGAAGGCATTTTCTTCGAGCCACCGAACCTGTTGTTT
>CAYPDN010000328.1:0-4545 GCA_964409445.1 uncultured Granulosicoccaceae bacterium | reverse complement strand
CGACCGCGAAGGTTTTCAGCTAAGCCTGACGGAGAGCGAGCGCGAAATGCGCTAGCAGGTTGTCTGGCAACAGACACAATAATGGCCCTGAGAATAGTCATAAAGAAGAATAGTGACTTCCGATAACGACAAAACATCCGGTATGACCTCCAGTCAACCGTATCTGATCCGCGCGATTTACGAGTGGATTGTAGATAATGATTTGACGCCTTATCTGATGGTCGACGCCAAAAAGCGTGGGACCATCGTGCCCGAGGACTACCTCGATGAGCTTGGTCGCATCATCCTGAATATCAGTCCGAATGCTACCAGCGGGTTGCTAATGACCAATGAAGAAGTGACCTTCAGTGCCCGCTTCAGCGGTCAGTCAATGGGAATTGTAGTACCCACCTATAGCGTTCGTGCAATCTATGCGCGTGAAAATGGTCAGGGCATGATGTTCAATGAGAACGATGAGCCGGCTCATGATGTTGCCAAAAAGCGTGCAAGCCTTGAAGCGATTGAAGGTACCGGAACGCACGGGGTTACTGTAAAGCGCAAGCGACAGAAAGACGGTAACAAAAACAGTAACAAAGAGTCTGCTGCAACTTGTGAGGCCAGTAGTTCTGGTGCCAAAGCCGAAGAAAGTGGTCCTGATAAGCCAGCGCCGAAAAAGGGTAAGAAAGGTGGTCCTCACCTTAAAGTCGTGAAATAACCGTTGCACATCTAATCTGTTTGCAACTCTGCGAACTTCGGTAGCGTTAAATCTACCGGCACACGGCTATATTAAAGTTCAACCCGGCCACATCAAATGACGCTGTCAAATGCGCTTTTAATCCATTGAGTTCCGTATTCACTGATCGCCACTACATCAAATCGACAGTGGTGATCGGTCTTGTTATTTTTTTGTAGAAACGTCATTGCGGTTAATGCAATCTTACGTTGCTTGGCGGGTGTGATACTCATTGCAGCACCACCGAATTTGTTGCTGCGGCGATAGCGAACCTCCACAAACACCAGCACGTTTTCGTCGTGCATGATGAGATCAATCTCACCGTAGCGGGAGTTGTAGTTTGAGGTGATGAGTTTAAGGCCCTGTGAGACCAGGTAGTTAGCGGCGATCTTTTCATGGTGATCGCCGCGTTCAATTGTTGTTGTCATTTTACCTGCCACTTATAAAAGTGAACCGCCAGGTTCGATGGTTGCAAATGATTAGCCGCTTGTTTTGCGGAGATTCAGATGCAAATTTGTATGCATAACTTGCATCGAAACTATAGAGTACCTTGCAGTGGTTGCTGTGCGGTAGCCACCGGTAGTGCACCTGAAATTCTTACCGGTACACCTTCCTGAAACTCTACCCAATCCAGTCTCCTTCTAATTCTGTTGCCTTCTGCCAATGATAGAGCACCGGTTTTGCCAGTTATTGACAGGGACGGGTCAAGTTGCATCCTTTCCAGTCGAGTGTGTAGCCGATAGGCGTCTATGCCCAGTGCTATAAGCTTTGGAATACCGTCCTGGTGGTTCACGCTAATGCTGTTGTACAGATTCGAATCACCATTGGCGTCAGTCAGCGTCCATGGAATGTCATTATATTTAATACCGGTTAGGTCTCCGTCTCTGTCAGCATCGGGTTCACCACTGAAAACCTGCGACGTACTGATCAGAGGTAATTTACCTGAGTGATGAAACTGCAGCTGTGGTCTTAGGAGTAAGGCTTGCTCTGAATCCACTGCCATGAAAATAACATCAATGTCTCCGCGGATGGAGGGTTCGAACTCAATAGTAGTGTCGAATAGTTTTTCTAAGCGACGCTTGCGTGAGTAGCTCGAGTTGATGTCGAGCATTTTAGTTAGCTGTTGTGAGTAGTCGTAGGAGTCAGCGGCGATTAAATCTGATGCCAGTACGGTGCCGCCGGCTTCGGTAAATGCTGTTTCAAAGGCAGACCCGAGCCGCTGACTGATTGGACTGTCTGCGGCGATAACTATCGCTTTGCGATGATTTTGCGCGAGCGCGAATTGGGCAGCATCACGTGCTTCGTCTTCCGGCAACAGTCCGAATTGAAACAGGTTGGCGTTACCGGTCAATCCATCTCCAAGATAGTTTAATGAAAGAGTAGGTGTTGTGATGCGATTGCTGGCAGTGAGATTTATAACGGCGGATTTATCCAGTGGGCCGATAATTAATGATGCACCTTCCGAGGTGGCAAGCTCGTACTGGTTTATCGCTCTATTCGTATCGCTGCCGGTATCGTACAGTTTGATATTGCTGGTACCTCCATCTTCGAATCGCGCTGCAATGAAACCTGTTTTGATCGATTCACCGATGGCGCTAAAGCGACCAGTTAGTGGCAGTAACAGTGCGACCTGGTTTGATGTAATAGCCGGTGTGTCTGAATTCACCACCTGTGTGCCAGTGAGGTTTAATGCTGCGGCAGGATGATTGGGGTAGCGTGCTTTCCAAAGCTCGGTGCGTTGCGCAATGATTTCCGGAGCCAATGTGTTCTGTTGCTTTGTAAGCGCTGCGTACTCGAGCCAGCCACGGTAGATAGAACCACCGGGTGTTCTGGCCATTGCTCTAATACCGTTTATATCCAGATTTGCAAGCAGTGCTGCTGTTTTCGATCGGTTTAATGCGATTGACGTCGGCGCTGTCAGGTTACTTTCTAAAAGGATGCGAGCCTTTAAGGCATTTTCAGGTTGGCTTAAAGCCTGATACGCTCGCGATTGTAACTCTAGTGATCGGGAACGCTGCAATGGATCAGTGATCGACCTTATTGGTGGTAATTGCTGCAGTGCTTGCTGGTGCCCACCCCGAGCCAGTGCGTTATAAGCGGTTAGAATTTGCCGGCGTAATTGCAACTCGCTGTTACCCTGCGCATTAGGATTGTTATTGATCCCGGTATTGGGAAGTGGTGGCAGTGCTGCAAATGTTCTGACACCGTCGTTATACAATTCGCCGTCGAAGTAGAGTTCAGTAGCCTTTAACAGGTATTCCTGTCGAAGCAGCGGGTTTGTTTCGCTGCCAGCCAGTTTTTCATAGATGTCGGCGGCTTGTGCAATCTCACCTTCTGCAAGCAGGCGAGTAGCCAGTTGCGGTGTTGGCACCAGAACCTGTTCTGGTTTGCTGGATCCGAAACCCCCGAGGTTTCCCAGGTTAAAATTGATGCCGCAGGCAGAAACAGAAAGGCCAACACCTGCGACAATAATGAATCTGATCAATGTGCGGTAGCGCCTGGTGTATCGAACAGTCAATGGCAACGTAAATACTCCTGCATAATTGGTCTCTAAAATCGGCTCGTGCTTAACGACCCGAACGTTTGTCTTGTTTCTGTATTTGTTTGTCCGGTGGTCCGGGTTGCACCTTCATTGGTGACGGCGATAATGTCGGCGATTCCGGGAGCTGTCACAAGAGCATTGTACTATGTCTGTAAGAAAAGGCGTTTTTCATGTCATTGCAACGCCAATTGGCAATTTGTCAGACATTACCACGCGTGCTCGTGACGTAATGGCCGGGGTGGATATTCTGTACGCGGAAGATACTCGCCACACGTCGCGGTTGTGTACTCATCTCGCGATTAATCCGAAGCTGCGATCCCTCCATGATCACAATGAAGAGGGGCGAATCGCTGAGGTGATTGATGCTTTGCAATCCGGGCTTGCTGTAGGCCTGGTATCAGACGCCGGGACGCCATTGATCAGTGATCCGGGTTACCGGATTGTGGCGGCATGCCATAAAGCAGGACTGCCGGTGAGTCCGATCCCGGGTGTGTCGGCAGTAACTGCGGTGTTGTCGGTCTGTGGGCTGCCGACCGACCAGTTCTTGTTCAGTGGTTTTTTGCCTGCTAAGGCATCGGCGCGGCAAAAATTGCTGGATGAACTCAAAGCGGTTACAGCAACGCTGGTTTTTTTCGAGTCGAAGCATCGAATTGTTGAAGCATTGGCTGATATGCAGATGGTTCTTGGTGATCGCCAAGTCTGTATCGCAAGAGAAGTTACCAAGGCGTTTGAAAGTATTACGCATGGCACTTTGTCGGAGTTGCGAAAGGCTGTTGAAGTGAATACCGACTCGCAAAAAGGTGAGTTTGTAGTGGTTGTTGCCGGAGCGTCCGTGACTGAAGCCGCGCTCGATGCGGATACACAGAGCTTATTGCTTGATCTTGCTTCCGTGGTAGCACCAAAACAGGCGGCAAAGATTGTTGCCCGCCACAGCGGAGTGCCAACCAGAACGCTTTATGAGTGGTTGTTGTTACAAAAGAAGCCGGATCAGTAAATTTTTGGAGTGGTTACAATTGAGTGTGCGATGCTCTCGTGGCTGCGCGTGAAGCAGACTTGGCAATCTGTTTCAGCAGTAACCTGCGCTGATTCTCGTCTATGCTGTAGTCGTGTTTGATTGTTTCTTTTTTCGCAGCTCCCTGCTGAATGATAACGCTCGAATTGTAGTAGTGAATCATCGTTAAACGCGTTAGGATGCGGCGGGGAGTTGGCCAGGCAGTCGCTGTCGAACTTTGTTCGGTAGAGGAAAGTCCGGGCTCCACAGGGCAGAGTGCCAGGTAACGCCTGGGGGGTG